>NZ_QEWA01000044.1:0-59000 GCF_003390775.1 Thermobacillus sp.
AACCTGGACAGAGCGGCCAAAATGCTCGCGAAGGCAGCAAAATAAGGAAGAATAAGGTAAATGGGCAGTCCTGAAAAAGGATGGGGATGAGGTGATGTTCACGATCGGACTTTTTCAGGAGCAACTAGCTAACAATGTCATGCCTGATCCTCCCGAGATCTCCGCAGCCGGCAGCACTCCGCCCGGGCGGCGTTGCCGGAGCATTATAGAATATATTGGCTAAGATCGCGGTTCTGCGCAATATCGCCGACTTTCTCCCGGACATATTCCGGCGTGATCACGAAATGCTCGAGGTTGAGCTCAGGCGCCTCGAACGACAGATCTTCGAGCAGCTTCTCCAATATCGTATGAAGCCGCCGGGCACCGATATTTTCGGTTCGCTGGTTCACGTCGGCCGCGATCTGTGCCAGTTCACGGATCGCTTCATCCGTAAATTCGATGTGAATTCCTTCCGTTTCGAGCAGCGCGGCATACTGTTTGGTCAGCGCGTTCTTCGGCTCGGTCAGGATCTTCACGAAATCGTCCAGCGAAAGGCTGGACAGCTCCACCCGGATTGGAAATCTACCCTGCAGTTCAGGGATGAGATCCGCCGGTTTGGCGATATGGAAGGCTCCCGCGGCGATAAAGAGCACGTGGTCGGTCTTCACCGGACCGTACTTCGTCATGACGGTCGAGCCTTCGACGATCGGAAGAATGTCGCGCTGCACCCCTTCGCGGGACACGTCGGGGCCCGTACCGCGCGACGGACTGGCGATCTTGTCGATTTCGTCGATGAAAATGATGCCGGATTGTTCGGCACGGCGCGTCGATTCCGCGATGACGTCGTCCATGTCGATCAGCTTGTTCGCTTCTTCCTGGATGAGCACCTTGCGCGCTTCCTTGATCGGAAGCTTGCGCTTCTTCACCCGCTTCGGCAGCAGATGGCCGAACAGTTCCTGCATGTTCATGCCGAACGTCTCCATCCCCTGCCCGGGCAGCATGTCGAGCATGTTGGGACCTGCGTCCTCCACTTCGATCTCGACCAGCTCGTTCTCCAGCTCGCCGGCGGCCAGCCGCTCGCGCACCACTCTCCGGCGCTCGGCAATGGCCGTATCCAGTTCGGGCTCTTCCTGCGTCGTGCCTCCCTGCTGGCCGAACAACATCTCGAGCGGATTGCGGCTGCTCTTCGGCTTGTGCCCGCTCGGCACAAGCAGCTGGACGAGCCGTTCGTTGGCCTGACGCTCCGCCTTGTCCCGCACCTGTTCCGTCCGCTCGGCCTTGACCATCCGGATCGCCGTCTCGACGAGATCGCGCACCATCGACTCCACGTCGCGTCCCACGTAGCCGACTTCCGTAAACTTCGTCGCTTCCACCTTGACGAACGGCGCGCCGACCAGTTTCGCCAGTCTCCGGGCGATTTCCGTCTTGCCGACTCCCGTCGGACCGATCATCAGGATGTTCTTCGGCACGATCTCATCCCGCAGCGACTCATCCAGCTTGCTGCGACGGTAACGATTGCGCAGTGCAACCGCAACGGCGCGTTTGGCGGCTTTCTGCCCCACGATGTATTTGTCGAGTTCCGCGACGATCTGACGCGGTGTCAGCGCTTCGCTGCTCATCTGGGTTCCCTCCGATCGCCTGCCGCTTGACCGGCAAGGAATTAGATTTCTTCAAGGATGATCTGCCGGTTCGTATATACGCAAATGTCGGCGGCCGTCTCCAGCGCCGCCCTGGCCATCTCGCCCGCCGTGAGGCCCGGCGCATGCCGCTTCAGGGCGCGCGCGGCCGCCAGCGCGAATCCGCCGCCGGAACCGATCGCCAGAATGCCGTCATCCGGCTCGATGATCTCGCCGCCGCCGGACAGCAGCAAAAGTCCGGAAGCGTCCATGACGATCATCATCGCTTCCAGCCGCCGCAGCACCCGGTCGGACCGCCACTCCTTCGTCATTTCGACGGCGGCGCGCTGAAGGTTGCCCTGATGCTCCTCGAGCTTGCTTTCAAACTTCTCGAACAGGGTGATCGCATCCGCCACCGCGCCGGCAAATCCGGCGATAACCTGTCCGCGGTACAGCCGACGCACCTTCTTCGCCGTATGTTTCATCACCATGTTGCCGCCGAACGTCACCTGGCCGTCGCCTGCAATGGCGCCGCGGCCTACATGGCGGACGGCGCATATTGTGGTGGCGTGGAACGTCGTGTCCATCGCGTCTCACTCCTTTCGCTGCTTCTCGCAGCGCATGATGCAATCGTCAGGCCAGCGTGCGCTTGAACGCCTCCAGCGCTTCAAGCGCGCGCCGGGCAATCGCTTCGTTCTTCTCCTTCTTCCCCCGGATGCGTACCGCAAGCGGCGGGAACAGCCCGAAATTGGCGTTCATCGGCTGAAAATTCCGGAAATCGGCGGTCGTGATGTAATGCGCCATGCTGCCGTGCGCCGTCTCCGGCGGCGGTACGACCGGGTCGAGTCCGCGCGCGAGCCGCCCCGCGTTGATGCCGGCCAGCAGCCCCGAAGCGGCGGATTCGACGTAGCCTTCAACGCCGGTCATCTGACCGGCAAACAGCAGCGTCTCCCTGCCCTTGAACTGGTAAGTGGGCTTCAGCAGTTTCGGCGAATTGATGAACGTGTTGCGGTGCATGACGCCGTACCGGACGAACTCCGCCTGCTCGAGCCCCGGAATCATGCCAAACACCCGCTTCTGCTCTCCCCACTTCAGATGGGTCTGGAAGCCGACCAGGTTGTACAACGTGCCGGCGGCGTTATCCTGCCGGAGCTGCACGACGGCATAGGGCAATTTCCCCGTTCGCGGGTCGGGCAGGCCGACCGGCTTCAGCGGCCCGAACAGCAGCGTCTGGCGGCCGCGCGCGGCCATTACTTCGATCGGCATGCAGCCTTCGAAATAGACCTCCTTTTCGAATTCCTTCAGCTCCGCCTTCTCCGCCGTCACCAGCGCGTCATAGAAGGCGTTGAACTGCTCCTCCGTCATCGGGCAGTTCAGGTATGCGGCTTCCCCTTTGCCGTAACGGGACGCCATGTACACTTTCTCCATGTCGATCGAGTCCCGCTCGACGATCGGAGCGGCCGCGTCGTAGAAGTAGAAGTACTCCTCGCCGAGCAGCCCCCGGATGCGATCCGACAGCGCCGGAGACGTAAGCGGACCGGTGGCGACGACGACGATGCCGTCTGACGGAATCTCCGTCACCTCTTCGTTCCGCACCTCGATCAGCGGATGGTTCCGGATGCTGTCGGTCACCGCCGCCGAGAACCCGTCCCGGTCGACAGCCAGCGCGCCCCCCGCCGGTACGGCGTGGGCGTCGGCCGAACGGAGGATGAGCGATCCGAGCCGGCGCATCTCTTCCTTCAGCACGCCGACCGCGTTCGTCAGTCCGTTCGCGCGCAGACTGTTGCTGCATACCAGCTCTGCAAATTTGTCCGTGTGATGCGCGGGCGTCTGTCTAGCCGGCCGCATCTCATAGAGGGTGACCGGCACGCCCTGGGAAGCGATCTGCCAGGCGGCTTCGCTTCCCGCAAGTCCCGCGCCGATCACGGTCACATGGTTGCTCCCCACTGTCGCTATGCTCCTTTCACAGACGCCGGACAGGACAGCGGCATCGGGCATTGCCCGATGCCGGCTAGGCTTGTTCCTGTTCTTCCGGCATCTCCTCGCTGTGGCCGCAATCCGGGCACAGCAGCTTGCCGCCGGAGCGGCTGCGCTTTTCGACCAACCGGCTTTCGCATACGGGACACGATTTGTCCGTCGGACGGTCCCACGACACGTAGTCGCAACCGGGGTACTTGTCGCAGCCGTAGAAAATTCGGCCTTTCTTGCTTCGCCGTTCGATGATTCGGCCTTCCCCGCACTTCGGGCAGGAGACGCCGATATCTTTCAGAATCGGCTTGGTGTTCCGGCATTCCGGGAAGCCGGAGCAGGCGAGAAACTTGCCGAACCGGCCCATCTTGTAGACCATCGGCCGGCCGCACTTGTCACAAGTCTCGTCCGATACTTCTTCCTGCAGCTCCACTTCCCGCATTTCGTCCTCGGCGATTTTCAGCCGCTTCGAGAACGGTTCGTAAAATTCGGACAGGACTTCCACCCAATCCTTCTTGCCTTCCTCGACATGGTCGAGATCATCTTCCATGTGGGCGGTGAACTCGACGTTCAGAATTTCGGGGAAAAACTCCTCCATCAGCTGGTTGACGAGCAGGCCGAGCTCGGTCGGGACGAACTTCTTGTCCTCGATCGCGACGTAGCCGCGCTTGTGGATCGTCTCCAGCGTCGGCGCATACGTGCTCGGCCGCCCGATGCCGAGTTCTTCAAGCGCCCGGACGAGGCGGGCTTCCGTATACCGAGGCGGCGGCGACGTGAAATGCTGCTTCGGCTCAATGGCCGTGCGCTCGACGGTCATGCCTTCCCGAAGCGGCGGAAGGAGATTTTCCTCGTCGGAGGGGCCGTCGTCGCTCCCTTCCACGTACACCTTCATGAAGCCCGGAAACTTGATCTTCGAACCGGTCGCCCGGAACGTCGCGCGTCCCGCCTTGATGTCGACCGTCATCGTGTCGAGCACGGCGGAGCTCATCTGGCTGGCGGTGAACCGTTCCCAGATCAGCTTGTAGAGGCGGTACTGGTCCTTCGTCAGATAAGGCTTCACCGTTTCCGGATCGCGGTGGATCGACGTCGGCCGGATCGCTTCGTGGGCATCCTGCGCGTTCGAATTCTTCTTCGCGTAGACGCGGAACTGTTCCGGCGCATATTCCGCGCCGAACTTCTCCACAATGTAGGCTTTCGCTTCTTCCTGGGCGACCGGCGAAATGCGGGTCGAGTCGGTGCGCATGTACGTGATCAGCCCGATCGAGCCTTCCCTGCCGATGTCGACGCCTTCGTAGAGCTGCTGGGCGATCGACATCGTCTTCGCCGCGCGGAAACCGAGTTTGCGTGCCGCTTCCTGCTGCAGCGTGCTCGTAATGAACGGAGGCGCCGGATTGCGGAGCCGTTCGCGCTCTTTCACCTCGGTGACGACGAACGGCTGGCCTTCGATCGCGGCCAGCACCCGCTGCACTTCCTGCTCGTTCGGCAGCTCCTTCTTCTCGTCGTCCAGCGCGTGGAATTTCGCTTCGAACGGCATGCCCTCCTGAACCAGCCGCGCGGTAATCGTCCAATACTCTTCCGGCACGAACGAATTGATCTCATTCTCGCGGTCGATGATCAGCTTGACCGCGACCGACTGGACGCGTCCCGCGGACAGGCCTTTCTTCACTTTCTTCCATAATAATGGACTGATCTTGTATCCGACGAGCCGGTCGAGGATGCGCCGGGCCTGCTGGGCGTTGACCAGATCCATGTTGATCGGACGCGGCGACTTGAACGCATCCTTGACCGCCTGCTTCGTGATCTCGTTGAACACGACACGGCATGCTTCCCCCTCGTCCAGTTCGAGATAATGGGCGAGATGCCAGGCGATCGCTTCGCCCTCGCGGTCGGGGTCCGCCGCAAGATACACTTTTTTCACTTTCTTGCTCGCGTCTTTCAGCTCTTTCAGCACGCTGCCCTTGCCGCGGATCGTGATGTATTTCGGCTGGAAGCCGTTTTCGATCTCTACGCCGGTCTGGCTTTTGGGCAGGTCGCGGATGTGGCCCATTGACGCTTTCACGATATATTTGCTGCCGAGATATTTGCTGATTGTCTTCGCCTTCGCCGGCGATTCGACAATGACAAGCGAATCAGCCATAGATCAGCCTCTCCTCTGCGGGTTCAGGTTCCGAATTCATCGGACGCAGTACAGGGAACCCGGATGCTGCTCGATTTTGCGTTTTACTGTTAAATTTATCAGAAGAGCATGTAAATGTCCAAACGGAATGCCGGTGAGCTCTGCCAGTTCGTCGGATGTCTTCGGCCCTTCCCTGAGCAGCTCCACGATGCGCCGCTCCTCTTCCGTCATCCCTTCCGCCGCCCGGCGCGCAGCATCAAGCACTCTGCGCCGGCTCTCAAGGCCGGCTTCGGTGAGCCACAGATCGGCCATCACATCTTCCGGACCCGTCAGCAGCTTGGCTCTGCCGCTCTTGATCAGCATGTTCGTGCCGACGCTCTTCGGCGAGCCGATCATGCCGGGGACGGCGAACAGCTCGCGGTGGAATCCCTCCGCCAGTTCAGCCGTGATGAGCGAGCCGCTCCGTTCCGCCGCCTCGACGACGATCGTGCCCCGCGTCATGCCGGCGATGACCGCATTGCGCGCCGGGAACAGTCCCGGATGGCCGGGCGTACCAAGAGGAAAAGGCGAAACCAGCAGTCCCTGCTCGGCGATCCGATGGTAAAGCTGCGCGTTCTGCGGCGGATAGATGGTGCCGATCGGCGTGCCGAGCACCGCAATTGTACTGCCGGTGCCGCGAAGCGCGCCTTCGTGGGCGCAGGCGTCGATGCCGCGGGCGAGTCCGCTGACGATCGTGATGCCCACGTCGGACAGCCGCTCGGCGAGCATCCGCGCCGCCTGCCGGCCGTATGCGGTCGGGAGGCGCGTTCCGACAATCGCGTATGCCGGATAGTTCAGCAATTCCTTGCGTCCCTGCACGTAGAGGACGGCGGGCGGATTCTTCAAGTGGCGCAGCAGCTCGGGATAATCCTCGTCCTCGACCGTCACCCATTCCACGCCCATGCCGGCGTAGAGCCGTTTCCGTTCCTCCGCGAACGGACGCGACAGCGAGCGCCGGACGGCGGCCGCGCGCAGCGGCGGCAATCCGAACGATATCCACTCTTCTTCCGAGAATTGCACGCAGGCTTCCAGGAGCTTCCGCTTGCGAAGCTTCCGGATCGTGGCGGGCCCCACGCCCTCCGTCTCGTGCAGGGCAAGCAGAATGTCCCGCCGCGCCCATCCTTGACCCATGACCGAACTCCTTTCCATGGGCCGCACGCATTCTCATCCTATTGTGCGTCACGCGAAAACAGAATGCAAGCGGCGCATCATGATTTGGGTGATTGCAAAGCAAACAGCCTTCCCTTCTCCCGTGCATGCCGGGAGCCGGGAAGGCTGCCTGCCTTCCTGCGGTTTGAGCAACCGCGGATCCGATAGGTTGTCCCTCTCTGATCAGTTCAACCGCTTATTTGCGGGTGATGCACTTCTCGAGCAGCCCGCGCTCTTCGAGCACCGACACGAGCGTTGCGCCCATCTCGGCCGGCGTCGGCGCCACCTTGATACCGCACGATTCGAGCTTCGCTTTTTTTTCGGCCGCCGTACCCTTGCCGCCGGAGATGATGGCGCCGGCATGGCCCATCCGCTTGCCCGGAGGCGCGGTTGCGCCGCCGATGAAGCCGACGACCGGCTTCGTCATGTTCGCCTTGATCCACTCGGCCGCCTCTTCTTCGGCCGTGCCGCCGATTTCGCCGATCATGATGACCGCGTAAGTGTCGGGATCTTCGTTGAACATTTTCAGAATGTCGATGAATTCCGATCCTTTGACCGGGTCGCCGCCGATGCCGACGGCCGTCGATTGCCCGATGCCGCGCGTCGTCAGCTGATGCACCGCTTCATACGTCAGCGTGCCGCTGCGCGATACGACGCCGACATGGCCTTTCGTGTGGATGTAGCCCGGCATGATGCCAATCTTGCACGCATCGGGCGTGATGACGCCCGGGCAGTTCGGCCCGATGAGGCGCGTCTTCTTGCCTTCCATGTAGCGCTTCACCTTGACCATGTCCAGGACCGGGATGCCTTCCGTAATGCAGATGACGAGCTCCAGCTCCGCGTCGACCGCTTCCATGATCGCGTCGGCCGCGAACGCCGGCGGGACGTAGATGACCGAAGCGGTTGCGCCGGTCGCATCCACCGCTTCGCGCACCGTGTTGAACACCGGCAGCTTCGTGACAGTGCCGTTCTCGAGCTGGATTTCGACGGTCGTGCCGCCTTTGCCCGGCGACGTGCCGCCGACCATTTGCGTGCCGTAGTCAAGCGCGCCTTTCGCGTGAAAGAGCGCCGTCTTGCCGGTAATGCCCTGGGTGATGACTTTCGTATTCTTGTCCACCAGAATGCTCATCGAAGGTTCACATCCTCTATCGTAATGGATCGGTAGGCCTTTACTTTACAAGTTCGACGATCTTCTGCGCCCCGTCGGCCATCGAGTCGGCGGCCGTGATGTTCAGGCCGGATTCGTTCAGCAGCTTCTTGCCAAGCTCGACGTTCGTGCCCTCCAGCCGCACGACGAGCGGACGATCGAGGCCGAGTTCGCGAGCCGCGGCGATAACGCCTTCCGCAATGACGTCGCAGCGCATGATACCGCCGAAAATGTTGACGAAGATGCCCTTGACCTTCGGGTCGGACAGAATGATCTTGAACGCTTCCGTCACTTTCTCCTTCGATGCGCCGCCGCCCACGTCAAGGAAGTTGGCCGGCTCGCCGCCGTAATATTTGATGATGTCCATCGTCGCCATCGCGAGGCCGGCGCCGTTCACCATGCAGCCGATGTTGCCGTCGAGGGCGATGTAGCTCAGGTCGAACTTGGACGCCTGGATTTCCTTCTCGTCCTCTTCGTCGAGGTCCCGCAGCGCCACGATGTCCGGATGGCGGTACAGTGCGTTGGAGTCGAAGTTCAGCTTCGCGTCAAGCGCAAGGATGTTGCCGTCGCCGGTGACGACGAGCGGGTTGATCTCAGCGATCGAGCAGTCCTTGTCCACGAACGCGTTGTACAGCGCCGTCATGAACTGGACCGCCTTGCCGACGAGCTCGTTCGGAATGTTGATGTTGAACGCCAGACGGCGCGCCTGGAACGGCTGCAGGCCGACGACCGGGTCGATCACTTCCTTGAAAATCTTCTCCGGCGTGCGCGCGGCGACTTCCTCGATCTCCGTGCCGCCTTCTTCTGACGCCATCATGACGACGCGGCCGGTCGAGCGGTCGACGACGACGCCGATGTAGTATTCCTTCTTGATGTCGCAGCCCTGCTCGATGAGCAGCCGCTTCACTTCCTTGCCCTCCGGCCCGGTCTGATGCGTGACGAGCACTTTGCCGAGCAGTTCGGACGCGTACTGGCGCACTTCATCCAGCGACTTCGCCACCTTGACGCCGCCCGCTTTGCCGCGGCCGCCCGCATGGATCTGCGCTTTCACGACGACGACGGACGTTCCGAGCTCCTTGGCGGCTTCGACGGCTTCGTCGACCGTGAACGCCACGCGGCCTTCCGGCACGGCGACGCCGTACTGTTTCAAGACTTCCTTGCCCTGATACTCGTGAATATTCATGCCGAAATCCTCCTTGAGCGTCAGCGGCAGCGCTTACGGTCCGGATGATCCGGAAGCAGGCGCGCCGCAGCCGAAATACAAGTCACAGTATGTACACAAACAACCCTATTGTATCACGAATTCGCCTCGGTTGCCTTATTTTTGTCGGGGCGAACGAACACTTTTTGCTATCGGAATGATCTCATTGCGCGAACAAAAGGGAGAACGAATTTGACACGAAAACGCCACAGGTGAAAAGAAACCGCCGCTTGCCCGCATGTTATAATCGGTGAGAGAACCAAATTCTTCCGGAGGCCATGCGATGAAATTTTTGTCATCACCTTGACGGCGGTTCCGGGACTCGCCGTCTGGCTGGGCGGATGTGCAGGCTCGCAATTGCCGGAACAACCGTTGGCCGCGGGCGCTTCGGATGGCGGTTCTGCTGCTGACGGAAACGACCGAAGGTTTTTATTGGCCATACAACCCCGGAGTGGGCGTCTGGAAGGTGAAAAAAGGCCGCGCGGCATCCGGGCCTTATCACATGTACGGCACGGTGGAGCCGCATCTGTTCGATCGGTTGCAAACATGAAAGTCGACAAGTTTGTCAAAAAAATTCGGAAAGCCGCCATGAACAAGAAGAAGCCGGAAGGCTTGATGCAGAGGGCGGATTGACAAGACAGCGCGCATCCGCTAAATTGGAATCGAATTGGAATTTGATGAAATACGTACGGAGCGTAAGGAAGCACCTTCATCCGGAGATGGGGGTGCTTTTCTGCATGTATGCGAACGTATGCTGCGCGTCCGTCCAGGGGGTGGAGGCGCTCTGGATCGACGTCGAGACCGATATTTCGCCCGGCCTGCCGCAGGTGAACGTCGTCGGACTGCCCGATCCCGCCGTCCGCGAATCGGTGGAGCGGGTGCGCGCCGCCGTGAAGAACTGCGGCTTTCAGTTCCCGCTGCAGCGCATCACCGTCAATCTTGCGCCGGCCGATCAGCGCAAGGAAGGGACGGCGTTCGATCTTGCGATCGCCGCCGGCATTCTGATCGTCAGCGGCCAGCTGGACGGCGGCCCCTTCGCCGGCACGCTCGTCATCGGCGAGCTGGCGCTGTCAGGCGAGGTGCGGCCCGTTCCCGGCGTGCTGCCGATGGTGGAGCAGGCGAAGCGGCGCGGCATCCGGCGGGTGCTGCTGCCCGCGGGCAACGCGGCCGAAGCCGCGCTGATCGGCGGCATGGACCTGTACGCCGTCACGCACCTGTCGCAGCTCGCAGGCAAAGATTGGGATGCGCTGCGATTCGCCGCTGAGCGACCCGGCCTTGGGCAGATGCGTGCGAACGGCGGCGACGACCCGCTGCAGGCGGATCTCGACTTCGCCGACGTGATCGGCCAGCCGACGGCGAAGCGGGCGGTGCTGACCGCCGCGGCCGGGCGGCACAATCTGCTGCTGTCCGGACCGCCCGGGACGGGCAAGACGATGCTCGTGAGGCGTCTGCCCGGCATCCTGCCCCCGCTGACGGAAGAAGAAGCGCTGAACGTCACGAAAATCTACAGCGCGGCCGGAAAGCTCGGCACCGGCAACGTGTCGCTCATCCGCAGCCGGCCGTTCCGCTCGCCCCATCATACGATTTCGGCCGGCGGGCTCATCGGCGGCGGGTCCGTGCCGAGGCCCGGCGAAGTGACGCTGGCGCACGAGGGCGTCCTGTTCCTCGACGAATTGCCCGAGTTCTCGCGCCAGGCGCTTGAAGCGCTGCGCCAGCCGCTGGAGGACCGCGAGGTGACGATCGCCCGGTCCCGGGCGGTGTTCCGGTTCCCGGCCCGCTTCATGCTGGCCGCTTCGATGAATCCGTGTCCGTGCGGTTTCCATCTGCACGAGACGGAGGACCAGCGCTGCACGTGCTCGGCGGGACGCATCGCGGCCTACCGCTCCCGGCTGTCCGGGCCGCTGCTCGACCGGATCGATCTGCAGGTCGAAGTGCCCCGGCCGGTGCTGCACACCGCCAAGCCCGACGGCTGGACGACCGCGAAGATGCGCGAGCGCGTCATGGCGGCCGCGGAGCGGCAGCAGGCACGCGCCGCGGCGACCGGCGTCAGGTGGAACTGCGATCTGACCGGCCGCGCCCTGCGGGATGCGTGCAAGTTGCGGCCCGACACCGCGAAATTGCTCGATTCCGCATACCGCGCCCTCGGCTTCAGCATGCGCGCCCATGAACGCGTCCTCAAGCTCGCGCGAACGATCGCGGATCTTGACGACCAGGACGCCGTCGGCGCGGATCATGTCGCGGAGGCAATCCATTACCGCTTCCTCGACCGCAAGACAGACTTCTGAATGTGCAATCACCGCCGGTCCGCATGCGGACCGGCGGCTACATTGCACCCGGAATATGTTCGATGTCCATCTCCCCGTCTGATCTGACCGTGCAGGCAATGACGTCGAATCGGACCTGCGCGTGCTGTCGTCCCGTCTGCGCCAGATACACCTGGGCGACCGCGGCCAGCTTGCGCTGCTTGCGAATATCGACCGATTCGGCGGGCGTGCCGAACCGGCCGTGCGCCGCGCGCGTCCGGACTTCGACAAAGACAATCGTCCCCTTGTCCTCCGCCACAATGTCCAGTTCGCCCAGCCGGCACCGCCAGTTGCGGTTCAGAAGGCGATAGCCCTTCGCCGCAAGATAGCGGGCGGCCGCTTCCTCGCCGCGCCTGCCGGTCTCTCTCCGCTTATCCATGCGCGGTTTCCCATGCTTTCATCCGGCGGTCGGCCCGGTAGACGAAGCTGAGCACTTCCGCGACAAGCGCATAGAGTTCGGGAGGGATCTCCTGGTCGATGTCGAGCTTGGACAACACCTCGATGAGCGAAGGTTCTTCCTGGATCGGAACGCCGTTTTCGCGCGCCAGTTCCAGAATGCGCTCCGCGACATGTCCCTGCCCCTTGGCGGTTACGACGGGAGCCGAATGTTCGGCCGGATTATATTTCAGCGCCACCGCTTTACGCAGCGGCTGATGATCAGGCTTCTTCATGCGCGGTAGTCCACCCCTTTGTACGGCTTGCCTGCGTAAACCGCCGGGTCCGGGGGAGGCGCACTCGCGGCTGATTCTTTCGCGGCGGTCCGGCTTGCCGTGTCCGGAAACGGCTTCACGCGCATCGACGAAAGCTGATATCCGGCCCGGCCCAGCGCCTCCGCCGCCTCATCCCGCGCCGATTCCACCAGCCGGCTCACGGCCGGATGGTCGTTCCACAGGTTCAGGCTGACAAACCGGTCCACCACCTGCACGTCGACGACCGTGTCGCCGAGATGCTTCATCCTGAGGTCGAACAGCAGCCGGCAGTTGTCGGGATCGAGTTCCCCTTTCCGCCCGCGCCGCGACTGAATCGTGATCTGGGCCGTCGTGCCGCCGTCTTCCCCCTGGAACGGAATGAACAGCGTCATATGGGAGAACAGCGCGCCGTTCTTCTCCGGCGCAAGCAGCAGCTGCTGGCCGGTGATCTGCTGCACGAGCTGCTGCGCGGTTTCGCGCAGCGCGGCCGGCGCATCGTCGGACGCCGCAAGCGACAGCAGCGCCTGCTTCAGCGTCTCGCCCGCGCCACCGGCCGGGGCGGGCTGCTGCTCGGCGTTCTGCGGCAGGAACGGGACGACACCCCGCCCGATCTGCGGCGCCATCCGCTCAGCGGTGCCCGGCAGGCCGGCGCCCGGTCCGGGCCCGGCCGCCGCGTCTCTGCCGGCCGCCGCAGCGCCGGATTGTGCATCTCCCGCCGTCCGCGGCGCCGCATCCTGCCGCCCGCCGGCGGCTTCACCGCGCGCGCCGGTCAGCTGCGACAGCTGCTTCTCGTAATCGACGCCGAGCCATTTCAGCAGGCCGTGAATCCAGTTGCCGCTCTGCGGCGCGGCAGCGTGCTGCGCCTGCGCGGCGCCCGCGGCGGTCCGGGCGCCTGCGGCAGCGCCTTGCAGCTGCGCGTTCCCTGCCGCGGCAGACGCCTGCTGCGCGCCTCCGCCTGCGGCGTGGCCGGCGGCTCCCGACGCAGACACAGGCTGCCCCGCGCCGGAAGCGGCGCCCGTTCCCGCCGGAGCGCCGCCGGGTGCACCGCCTCCCTGCGGTGCCGGACCGGGCGGCATCTGGCCGGACAACGCCTGTCCGGCCTGCGCTTGTCCGGCCGGCACGGACGCGCCCGCTCCCGCAGCGCCCGCCGCGCCGGGCGAACCGGCCGCCCCGCCGGCCATCGCCACGCCTGCCGGATTGGCCTGCACGCCCGCACGGCCGGCCGGGCCGGCGAGCAGCGCCTCGCCTTCGGCAAGCAGCGCAAGCACGCGCGCCGCCGCTGCCGGCAGCGTCCCGCCGGCGTCAGGTCCGGCTGCGCCGCCCGCGGCCGATCCCTGCCGGGCCAAAGCCTCCAGCTGCCCGCGCAGCGAAGCCAGCAGCTCGCCCAGCGGCTTGCCGAACATCGCCTGCCGCAGCGCGGCGACCGTGCTCTCCGTCACGGGAAGCCCGCGCTTCCACGCCGTCACCGCCGCCTGCATCCATTCCGCTTCCGGCACATCCGACGGACGGGCGGCCGCGGCCTGCTTCAGCGCCTCCCCCGTCTCGCGGTTGACCGGATAGCCGCCGCGGCGCAAGTCGAGCGCAAGTTCCGCGGCCCACCGCTTGTCCGGCAGACCGAGCAGCCGCATCAGCTCGCGCAGCGTCGCTTCCGTCGGCTGCGCGTTGCCGGCGTCGGCCTGCCGGAGCACGATGGTGCCGGCTGACGATTCGGGCATCACCTGCAGCAGCGCGGACTGCCCGGGAGCCAGCGGCGACTCCAGACGCGCGCGCACCTGCACGCCGGCGAGCGACACGAGCGCATCCTGCCCGTCCAGCAGCTGCAGCACGACGCCGCGCACGACCTGGCCGATCCGCAGTTCCAGCGCCTTCGCCTGGTCCGGCTGCGGCTCGCCGAGCATGCCGCGCATCAATTGGCTCACCAACATCGTCAGCATCCCCCTTCTTTCTTATGGTTTCTATATCGGCTGAACCGGCTTCGGGCTGAAGAATACAAAAACCGCCCGCAGGCGGTTTTCGGCCGCCCGCAGGCGGATTGCAATCAGAACAAAGTCAACTGCTCGTCCAGCAGCTTGCCGAGGAACGACCGCCTGTGCATCGGACTCGGTCCGAACTCCAGCAATCGTTCGCGGTGCAGCTTCGTCGCGTAACCTTTATGTATGGCAATGCCGTATTCCGGATACATGCGGTCCCATTCATCCGTGCACAGCCGGTCGCGCGTCACCTTGGCAATGATCGACGCGGCGGCGATCGACTGGCAGCGCGCGTCGCCATGGACGACGGCGAGCTGCGGCACGTCCAGGTCGATCGTCTCGGCGTCGACCAGCAAATGGTCCGGCTTCACGCTCAGCGCTTCCACCGCCAGCTTCATCGCGAGCCGGGACGCCTGCCGGATGTTGATCCGGTCGATCTCCTCCGGACCGACGCGGGCGACCGACCAAGCCACCGCCTGCTCGACGATCGCGTCATAGCATCGCTCGCGCTGTCTCGCGGTAAGCTTCTTCGAATCGTTCACATCCGGAAGATGCAGATCCGGCGGCAGAATGACGGCGGCCGCCACCACGTCGCCGAACAGGCAGCCGCGGCCGACTTCATCGACGCCGGCGATCGCCCGGTAGCCTCGCTGCGCAAGCTCCCGTTCCTGCGCCAGCATATCCGTCTGTTCCATGGACAGCGCCTCTCCTCTCCTAAGCAAAACGGCCGGCGCCGCACCTTATGGGCGGATGCACCCGTTTTGCGTAAAAAGATAAGCCCATTTATAAGCGAGCAGCTTATAAATTCTTATCTTTCAAGCAAAACGGACGCCCTCCGGTCCCATCCGAAATCCGGACGTCCGCCCGCGGTGCCGGTCACCGGAACTCTTCCGGTTCCTCCAGCGTGATCCGGCCGAGCTTGCCCGAACGCAGATCGCGCAGCAGCACGCCGGACGCCTTCTCCAGATCGACGCGTCCGCCGCTCACAAGGCAGCCGCGCTTCCGGCCGATTCGCTCCAGCACATCGACGATCTGCTCGGGATCGTCCGGATCTTCCGGCGGACCGCCTTCGAGTCCGAACCGCTGCACGAACGCGTCCCAATACTTCCCGGCCAGCGTCCGCACGGCAAAAAAAGCGATTTCCTCCAGGTTCAAAATCTCTTCCCGGATCGAGCCGATGACCGCCAGCCGCATGCCGACCGTCTGGTCGTCGAACTTCGGCCACAGAATGCCCGGCGTGTCGAGCAGTTCCATTTCCCCGCCGACCTTGATCCATTGCTGGCCTTTGGTGACGCCGGGGCGGTCGCCGGTCGCCGCGACGCTTCGGCCGGCCAGCCGGTTGATC
This sequence comes from Thermobacillus sp., assembly GCF_003390775.1. NCBI lineage: Bacteria > Bacillati > Bacillota > Bacilli > Caryophanales > Paenibacillaceae > Thermobacillus > Thermobacillus sp. The sequence continues at coordinate 15,523 of NZ_QEWA01000044.1, forward strand.
AGCGTCGACTTGCCGACGTTCGGGATGCCGACGATCAGCACGCGCACCGCCCGGGGCTTGACGACGCCCCGCGCAACCATGCGCTCCCATTGCGGCGCGACCAGCTTCTTCACCCGCGCGGAGATTTCCTTGATGCCCTGTCCGCCTGCGGCGTCCACGGCGATGCTGTCCAGCCCGTCTTCGCGAAACGCGGCGATCCATCTTTCCGTCGCCCGCTGGTCCGCCAGATCGGCCTTGTTCAGCACGACGAGACACGGTTTGCCGCGCAGAATCTCGTCAATCATCGGATTGCGGCTCGAATGCGGCACCCGCGCGTCGAGCAGTTCGATCACCGCGTCAATCTGCTTCAATTTCTCCTGAATCTGCCTTCTTGCCCGGGTCATGTGGCCCGGAAACCATTGGATCGTCATGCTGCCCCCACTCTTTCAGCGCTGGCGGCAGAAAGCGGCGCGCGCATGCAGACCGCCGCTTTACTCCGCAGCCGGAACCGGAGCCGAATGATCGATGAACCCGATTTTGCCGATCGGCCAGAAGACAAAATCGGCCCTGCCGATCACGTTCTCGAGCGGAACGAATCCGATCATCCGGCTGTCCTTGCTGTTGCGCCGGTTGTCGCCGAAAGCGAGAATCATCCCTTCCGGCACGGTGCTTTCCTGAACGATCGCATTCGGGAAATCGTCTCCCAGGTTGAACGCCGGTTCGCCCGCGGCCCGCGCCCGCTCGATCGCTTCACGTATGTAAGGCTCCTCGAATTTGACGCCGTTTATGTACAGATCGTCGCCTTCAAGCCGTACGCTGTCGCCGGGCACGCCGATGACCCGCTTGATGAAATCGCGGTTCTCTTCCGGCACGTGGAACACGACGACCTCGCCGCGCTTCGGCTCCCGAAAATCATACAGAATCTTGTTCACGATCAACCGCTCGCCGGTTTCAAAGTTCGGCTGCATCGACGGACCGTCCACGATGAACGGCGCGAAAAGAAACCAGCGGATGACAAAGACCAGGAGCCCGGCAATCGCGAGCGCCTTGATCCACTCCACGATTTCCTTGTACAACCGGCTTCCCTCCCGCGGTTCGGCTTGATCCTGCCCGCGATCCGGCTGCCCGCTTCCCGTCTGTTCAGCCTTCGGCAATTCGGCGTCATGCGTTTCGGTTCGGTCCATCCGCCCACCACCTTTCGGCGCCTTGAAATGTCCGTCACAAGCTTATCTTTCTAAAGCAAAAGGGACTTGTCGAAAGCAAGCCCCCTCCGTTTCACCATGCTCAACGTTCTTTGATTCTCGCTGCCTTGCCGCGCAGGTCGCGCAGATAGTACAACTTGGCACGGCGCACTTTGCCGCGGCGCACTACTTCGATCTTCTCGATCCTCGGAGTGTGCAGCGGGAACGTTCTTTCGACGCCGACCCCGTACGAAATCTTGCGGACCGTGAACGTTTCGCTGATTCCGCCGCCCCGGCGCTTGATGACCACACCTTCGAACAGCTGAATCCGCTCGCGCGAACCTTCGATAACCTTGACGTACACCTTCAGGGTGTCGCCCGGGCGGAAGTCCGGAATATCCTTGCGGAGCTGCTCTTGCGTAATCGCTTGTACGAGATTCATCGGACGTACCTCCTTCCCCAAGGACGTTCATGCAAGCTCGCCGGCATCTTCCCGTGCCGGGTCTGCGCTGACAGCGGACCGTCCTGATATCGCAAACAACATTTGAAATTTTACCACAGCGCGGCTGCAAATACAACCATTTTTCACTGACCCCGGTCCCGCTCCGTTTCCCGGCCGCTCAAGGATTCAGACGCCATCCGGCGCCGCTCTTCCTCGATGAATTGCTGCTCCTCCGGCGTAAGATCGGCCTGTTCGAGCAGATCCGGCCGCCGTCTCAGCGTGCGCAGCAGCGACTGCCTGCGCCGCCACTCCTCGATCCGCCCGTGATGGCCGGAGAGCAGCACCTCCGGCACATCCCAGCCGCGGAACGACGCCGGCCGGGTATATTGCGGATATTCGAGCAGACCGGCCTGGAACGAGTCCGTCGCCGCGGACGACTCATTGCCGAGCACGCCGGGCAAGAGCCGCACGATCGCGTCGATGACGACCATCGCGGGCAGCTCGCCTCCGGTCAACACGTAGTCGCCGATCGACAGTTCGTCCGTCACGAGATGTTCGCGGATGCGCTCATCGTATCCTTCGTAATGTCCGCAGATGAACACAAGGCGCCGCTCGGCCGCGAGCTCTTCCGCCTTGCGCTGCGTGAAGGTCTCGCCCTGGGGACACATCAGGATGATGCGAGGACGCGGCTCGTCCGACCGGATCAGATCTTCGACCGCGGCAAAAATCGGCTCGGGCTTGAGCACCATGCCGCTTCCCCCGCCGTACGGGTAATCGTCCACCGTGTTGTGCTTGTTGTTCGCATAGTCGCGGAAATTGACGGTGTTCAGCTCGACGATCCCCTTCTCCCGGGCTTTGCCGATGATGCTCGCTCCGAACACGCCCTCGAACATTTCGGGAAACAGCGTGAGCACATCGATCCGCATCGGTCAGATCAGCCCTTCCATCAGGTGAATCGTCACCCGTTTTGCCTCGACGTCGACATCCAGCACCACATCGGCGATATACGGGATGAGCACCGGGCGGCCCTTCGGGCGTTCGATGACCCAGACATCGTTCGCCCCGGGACGGAGAATCTCGCTGATCCGGCCGAGTTCCTCGCCTTCCTCCGTCACGACCGTGCAACCAATGATGTCATGGAAGTAGTATTCTCCTTCCGCGAGCGGAACGCGGCGCGATGCCGGAACTTTGACCGTCCATCCTTTGTACGGGAGCACCTGGTTGATGTTGTCGTATTGTTTAAACTTTACGATGTACAGCCCTTTATGCTCCCGCGCCGATGCGACTTCGACTTCCACGGCGGCGGACGAATCGGGGGCATGCAGCGTCAGGCGGCTGCCGGGAGAGAAGCGCTCGCCGGGAAAATCGGTCGACGGCAGCACCTTGACCTCGCCCCGGATGCCGTGGGTGTTCACCAGTCTGCCGACCTTGAGCCACTTGTCTGACACGCGTGGGGCCGCTCCTTTCGCACGGGCGGCCCGTCTGATCCGCGGCCGATCGCGTGCAAAGGCCGGGACTCATGCGTCCCGGCCCCTGACCGATCCGGCACCAGACGAGCCGAACCTGAGATCAAGATTCAATATCCACAATGACGCGGCGTTTATCCCTTGCGGAGGCCGACGAGACGACCGTTCGGATGGCCTTCGCGATTCGGCCCTGCTTTCCGATCACTTTCCCGATGTCGTCGGGATGGACGGACAAGGTGTACACCGTGCCGCGGTCTTCTTCCCGGACCGTGACCCGCACATCGTCCGGATGGTCCGTCAGTGACTTGGCGATCACCTGAATCAATTCTTTCATCGTCGGCCTCCTCCCGTGAGGCTAGCTTACTTGCCTTGCTTCAGTTCATGGAACTTCTTCAGAACGCCGGCCTTGCTGAGCAGGCTGCGCGCCGTATCGGACGCTTGCGCGCCGTTTTGCAGCCATTTCAGCGCTTTCTCTTCATCGATGTTCAGTTGAGCCGGTTGGGCAACCGGGTTGTACGTGCCGATCTCATCGATGAAACGGCCGTCCCGCGGCGAACGGGAATCGGATACGACAACGCGGTAGAACGGTTTCTTGTGCGCACCCATGCGCTTCAGACGAATGCGGACTGCCATGCGAATTCACCTCCTTCAAAAGCTCGGGTCGCAGGATCAGCCGAAGGGGAACCGCGGCCCCCGGCCGAGCATGCCCTTCATGCCTTTCAAGCCTTTCGGGCCTTTTCCGCCCTTCGGGCCTTTCGGGCCCATCATCGTCGAGAACTGCTTCATCATGCGGCGCATGTCGTCGAACTGCTTGATCAGCCGGTTCACATCCGCGACCGTGGTGCCGCTGCCCGCCGCAATGCGCTTCCGGCGGCTGTGGTTCAGAATCTCCGGATTGCGCTTCTCCTCGGTCGTCATCGACTTCACGATCGCTTCGACGCGGGCGATCTGCCGCTCGTCGATCTGGATGTCTTTCAGCTGCTTCAGCTTGCCCATGCCAGGCAGCATTTCCAGCAATTGGTCGAGCGGACCAAGCTTGCGAACTTGCGCCATCTGTTCGAGGAAATCCTCGAACGTGAACTCGGCGGCGCGCATCTTGCGCTCCATCTCGGCCGCCTTCTCGGCGTCAATCGCCATCTGCGCCTTCTCGATGAGGGACAGCATGTCGCCCATGCCGAGAATGCGGGAAGCCATCCGGTCCGGATGGAACGGCTCGAGCGGCTCGATCTTCTCGCCCATGCCGACGAACTTGATCGGACAGCCGGTGACGGCCTTGACCGAGATCGCCGCGCCGCCGCGCGTGTCGCCGTCGAGCTTCGTCAGCACGATGCCCGTCAGCTCGAGCTGTTCGTGGAAGCTTTGCGCGACGTTGACCGCTTCCTGCCCGATCATCGCGTCGACGACGAGCAGCACTTCATCCGGCTTCACGGCCTCATGGATCTGTCGCAGCTCCTCCATGAGCGCTTCATCGATATGAAGCCGGCCGGCCGTGTCGATGATCAGATAATCGCGGCCTTCATCCTTCGCATGTTGCAGCGCCTGCCGCGCGATGTCCACCGGATTCACCTTGTCGCCGAGCGAGAACACCGGCACGCCGATCTGACCGCCCAGCACCTGCAGCTGCTTGATCGCCGCCGGACGGTAAATGTCGCACGCCGCGAGCAGCGGCTTCTGTCCGCCCTTCTGCAGCATCAGCGCCAACTTCGCGCTGGCCGTCGTCTTGCCGGCGCCCTGCAGCCCCGCCATCATGATGACGGTCGGCGGTTTGGCGGCCTTGGCCAGCTTGGCCTGGGTGCCGCCCATCAGTTCGGTCAATTCCTTGTTGACGATATCGATGATGACCATGCCGGGCGTGAAGCTTTTGACCACTTCCTGGCCGATCGCGCGCTCCTTCACCCTGGCGATGAAGTCTTTGACCACCTTGAAGTTGACGTCGGCTTCCAGCAGCGCCAGCCGGACTTCGCGCATCGCCTCGTTCACGTCATCTTCGGTTACCTTGCCTTTGCCCCGCAGCTTCCCGAACACGCTCTGCAGCCGGCTTGTCAAACTTTCGAATGCGGCCATCCGCTTCGCCCCCTGCCGTATGAATCCTCAGCCGTTCTCGACGGCCAGACGAAGTCTGGCCAACGCCGTCCGAACGGCTTCCGCGCCCGCCCCTTCCGGCAGTGCCGCCACCGCCCGCTCAAGCTCCTCGAGCAGCGACGTCAGCCGTTCATGGCGGGCGAGCAGCCCGAGCCGTCCTTCATAGTTTTCCAGCATCTCTTCCGCCCGCTTGATATGCTCGTAGACGGCCTGCCGGCTGATGCTGAATTCCGACGCGATCTCGCCCAGCGAGTAATCGTCGTGAAAGTAATATTTCAGAAACATCCGCTGCTTGTCGGTCAGCAGCGGTTCGTAAAAGTCGAACAACATATTGATCCGGTTCGTCTTCTCGAGGGCTTCCGACTCGCGCATCGCCGAAGTCAGCCCCTCCTTTCCGGCAAACGGCAGGCGCCGTCCTCCCGGGCGGGCGCCAATCCTGTCTTTCAAGGAAAAGACCTTTACACCTTGATCAACTTCCTCATCATACCTCAAGGCGCCCGGCGTGTCAATCCGATCACCTTGTCAGGTGAAATGCCGGAAAGCAACCGCACTTTGCCGCACCGAAACTGCGGCAAATGCAAAAATAGAGGAAATCAATTCCTCTATTCGCTCGAAAAACGGGTTTTTGCGATTTTCGCTGAAATATCCGAAGGCCCTGCGTCTGTTTCGGGGCGTTGGCCGCCGAGGCCGCTCAACCCGCGCTTCCGGCTTCGGCTTCCTTGTCGATCGCGCCGGCGAACAGCGCATGGACGAACTGCTCCGCGTCGAACTCCTGCAGATCGTCCATTTTCTCGCCGAGGCCGACGAGCTTCACCGGCAATTTGAGCTCGCTGCGGATCGCAACGACGATGCCGCCCTTGGCCGTGCTGTCCAGCTTCGTGAGCACGATGCCCGTGACGCCGCTTTTCTCGCCGAACAATTTCGCCTGGCTGAGCGCGTTCTGTCCCGTCGTCGCGTCGAGCACGAGCAGCACCTCGTGCGGCGCGCCCGGCATCTCCCGCTGGATGACGCGATAGATTTTGTTCAGCTCTTCCATCAGATTCGTCTTGTTCTGCAGACGGCCCGCCGTGTCGCACAAGAGCACGTCAACGCCGCGCTGCTTCGCGGCGCGGATCGCGTCGTACATGACGGCAGCGGGATCGGCTCCGGGCTGTTGCTTCACCACTTCGACGCCGACGCGCCGGCCCCACTCCTCGAGCTGGTCGATCGCCCCGGCACGGAACGTATCGCCCGCCGCCATGAGGACCGATTTCCCCTCGCTCTTGAAGCGGTGCGCCAGCTTGCCGATCGTCGTCGTCTTGCCGACGCCGTTCACGCCGACGAACAGGATGACGGTCGTGCCCGACTCGGCCATTCTGAGGCCTTCGTCCGCGCCCTCGCGCAGCAGGGCGACCAGCTTCTCGGACAGGATCGGCTGCAGTTCGGACGCATCCTCGATTTTCCGCTTCCGCACTTCCTCGCGGAGCTCGTCGGTCAGCCGCATGACGGTCGTCACGCCGACGTCGGCGCCGATCAGAATTTCTTCCAGTTCTTCATAGAACGCTTCGTCGATTTTCTTGCGCCGGAGCACCAGTTCTTCCACTTTGCCCGCGATGGCGGAAGCGGTCTTCCCGAGCCCTTCCCGGAACTTGTTCGTGACCGCTTCGGCCTTCGCCGAGATGCTCTCGCGCAATTTCTTGAAAAAGCTCACTGTTGTACCACCTTTCCATTTCACCCGGACCGGACGGCCCGGCCGCGGTTCCGGCAAATGCCCGGATCACGCCGATACCGGCTCGCCGTTCTCCAGCCGCACCGAGACGAGCTTGGACACGCCGTCCTGCTCCATCGTCACCCCGTACAGCACGTCCGCTTCTTCCATCGTCCCTTTTCGGTGCGTGACAACGATGAACTGCGTCTGCTCGGAGAATTCACGAAGATATTGCGCGAACCGCGTCACGTTCGCTTCGTCCAGCGCCGCTTCGACTTCGTCGAGCACGCAGAACGGCACCGGCTTGACGTGCAGAATCGCGAACAGTACCGCCATCGCCGTCAGCGCGCGCTCGCCGCCCGAGAGCAGCTGCAGGTTCTGCAATTTCTTGCCCGGCGGCTGCGCGACGATGTCGATGCCCGTCTCCAGCAGATTGTCCGGATCGAGCAGGACGAGATCCGCACGGCCGCCGCCGAACAGCCGATTGAACACGATGCCGAAATGGCTGCGGATCGCCTCGAACGTCGTGCGGAAGCGCCGGCCCATCTCTTCGTCCATCTCGCGGATGACCTGGTAGAGCGCCGACTTCGCTTCGATGAGGTCGTCCTTTTGCGCGCTGAGAAACTCATACCGTTCCTTCACCCGCTCGTATTCTTCGATGGCGCCGAGGTTCACTTCCCCGAGCAGCGAGATCTGCCGCTTCAGTTCGCGGACCTCCTGCTGCGCGGCGGCCGGATCTTCCGGCACCGGATACCGCTCCTTCGCGAGCTCGAACCCGAGTTCGTATTCCTCGCTGAGCGAGCGCAGCAGGTTGTCCAGCTCGACGTCAAGCCGGTTCGCGGCAATCTCGGTCTGCCGCACCTGTTCCTCCACCTGACGGAGCTTCGCGCGCTGCTCCTTCGTCTCGCTCTCCCCTTCTTCGAGGATGCGCACTTTCTCGGCCCGCTCCGCGCGCTTCAGATCGATCGTCTCCGCGCAGCGCTCTTTCTGCAGCCGCAGTTCGTTCAGCGTCTCCGTCTGCTTCACCGTTTCTTCTTCCAGCCGCTGCAGCTCGTCCGCCTGCAGCGCCTCCGTCTCGCGCAGCGCGGCCAGCTCCTGCTTGCCGCGCGCGATTTCGCCGCGGAGCCGCGCCGTCTGTTCGGCGAGCGACTGCTTCTCCTGTTCCGTCTTCGCGACGGCAACCTTCAGCTCGGTAAGCTGCCCCTGCAGCTCCTCCCGCGCGGACTCGTTCGCCCGGCGCCGCTCTTCCGCATCGCGGATCGCCTGCTGCAGGCGCGCTTCTTCGGCCGCCATCTCCGCGAGCTTCGCTTCGGCCGCCGCCTTGGCCGCATCCAAAGCTTCCAGCTCCTTGAGCTGGCTGCCGCGGTCGTCGGTTTTCAGCTTGAGCTGCTCCCTGAGCCGCTGCTCATCCTGCTCGACCTGCTGCAACGCCGACCGGAACTGCTGTTCCTCGATCCGACGCGTCTCGGACTGCCCGCGCGCATCCTCGATGTTCTGGGTGCAAATGGACAGTTCCTTGCGCAGATCGTCGAGTTTGCCGCGAAGCTTCTCCAGCTGCGTCTCCGCTTCGCGGATTTCCTCGTTCAATGCTTCAATCTGCCGCTGACGGCCGAGCAGGCTGCCGCCCCGCTTCTGCAGGCTGCCGCCCGTCATCGAACCGCCCGCGTTCACGATGTCGCCCTCGAGCGTAACGACCCGGAACCGGTAGCCGCAGCGCGCGGCGATCTTGTTCGCCTGCTCCAGCGTCTCCGCGATCAGGACGTTGCCGAGCAGGTTCGCCGCAATCTGCGCATAGCGGGCATCGCATTCGACGAGTTCCGACGCGATCCCGACGTAGCCTTCGACCGATTCCGCGGCGCGCCGGTCCTGCTCCGGCACGCTCCGCCCGCGGATGACGTCGAGCGGCAGGAACGTCGCCCGGCCGAGCTGGCGCTGCTTCAGGTAGGCGATCGCCTGGCGGGCCGACCGCTCGTCATCCATGACGATGTGCTGCAGCGCCCCGCCGAGCGCCGTTTCTACCGCGATCTCCAGCTTCTCCGGCACGCGGATCAGTTCAGCCACCGCGCCGTGCACGCCGGCCAGGCCGCCCGCGCCGCGGCGCGCCGCCTTCAGCACTTCGCGCACGCCCTGCATGAAGCCGTCCAGGCTGTCCTGCATCTCTTTCAGCGTGTCGCGCCGGGACGCGCTGGCATCCCGCTTCTGCTCCCATCGGCGCAGCAGCGTCTGCGTCTCCTCCAGCGAGCGCTGCAGCTCCTGCCGCCGCTCAGTCTCGGCGATAAGCCGTTTCCGGAGCGTCTCGAGCGCCGCTTCGTTCTCCCGAACGAGCGCCAAGAGCTCCTCCCGCCGGGCGGCCAGCTTGTCCAGCTCGCCGGCGCCCTCGGCTTCTTCCTCGCCGAGCCGCTGCAGGCGGCGCTCCGCTGCTTCCCGCTGCTGCTCCGCATACCGGATCTCGTTGCGCAGCGAAGCCATCGTGGACAGCACATCGAGAAGCTCGCTCTTCAGCTTTTCTTCCGCGTCCGCGTCGGCCGCGCCGCTTGCGCCGAACAGCTTCGCTTCCTCCTGCGCCAGCTTCTCGCGCTGCCCGCGGAGCGTCTCCTCGAGGGCGGCGGCCTTCGCCCGAAGGTCCGCCTCTTCCTTCGTCAGCGCCGCGATCCGCTCCGATTGCGAAGCGATCGTCTCCTCGTGCTGCTTCCGGTTCTGTTCGAGGTTGCGGCGGCGCTCCCGCAGCACTTCGCCGTGGCCTTCGCATTTCTCGTATTCTTCGCTGATGCGGAGCAGATCCGCATGCAGCCGCTCAATTTCTTCTTCGATCTGCCGCAGCTTGAGCCGATCCTGTTCGAGGACCGCGTCATGCTTGCTGACGACGGCCATCAGTTCGGCCTGCTCCTGCTGCAGCCGCTCCAACTTTTCACCCAGTTCCTTCCAGTTAGCATGAACATGTTCGATCTGATGGACGTAGAGCGAGATCTCCTTCGACTTCAACTGTTCGCGGAGATCCTTGTAGCGCAGCGCTTTCTCCGACTGTTCGCGGAGCGGTTCAAGCTGTCCCTCCAGCTCGGACACGAGATCGTGGATGCGGAGCAGGTTCTGCTCCGTATCTTCGAGCTTCTTCTGCGCCTCGCGCTTGCGCGCCTTGTACTTCACAATGCCGGACGCTTCTTCGAAAATGCCCCGCCGGTCCTCCGACCGCGTGCTCAAAATTTCTTCGATCCGTCCTTGACCGATGATCGAATAGGCTTCCTTGCCGATGCCGGTATCCATGAACAGCTCGGTGATGTCTTTCAGCCGGCACTTCTGCTTGTTGATGAGATATTCGCTTTCGCCGCTTCGGTGAACGCGCCGGGTGACCGTCACCTCGTCGTATTCGAGCGGCAGCGTGCGGCTCGTGTTGTCGAGCGTCAGCGACACTTCGCCGTAGTTCACGGCCTTCCGGGAGTCACTGCCGGCGAAAATGACATCCTGCATGTTGCCGCCGCGCAAACTTTTGGCGCTCTGCTCGCCGAGCACCCACCGGATGCCGTCGGAGATGTTGCTCTTCCCGCTGCCGTTCGGTCCGACGACCGCCGTAATGCCGCGAACGAATTCCATTTCCGTCCGGTCGGCGAACGATTTGAATCCGGCCAGTTCGATCCGTTTCAAGAACATGTCCGTGCCTTCACCTCTGGCATCAAGTGTAACACAGCCCGCTCAAGACCGGCACGCCGCGTGCGGACGCCATGAACCGGCGAACGGCTTCGAACGAATCGTTCGAAGCCGTTCGCCGGCATGCCGGGGGTACCGCCGCTGGTCAGACGGACCGCCTCAAGTCTCGCCGCTTCCGATCAAGCGGCACGCTTCGGCCGCCGCCTGCTGCTCCGCTTCCTTCTTCGTGCGTCCGACGCCGGTTCCGTACCGGACGCCGCCGACCAGTACACCGACGACGAATTCCCGGTCGTGCGCCGGTCCGCGTTCCTCGTCAATGACGTATTCGACCGGTCCGAGCGCCCGATGCTGCGCGCGCTCCTGCAGCCTGGACTTGTAGTCCTTCACCGGCAGATAGTCGCCGCCGTCGATCAGCGGGAAGATGTGCCGCTTCAAAAACTCGCGCACCGCTTCCAGCCCGGAATCGAGATACAGCGCGCCGATGAACGACTCGAACAGATCCGCAAGCAGCGCCGGCCGCGTGCGTCCGCCGAGCTGCTCTTCACCGCGTCCGAGCAGCACGTACCGCCCCAGGTCCAGCGTCTCCGCGAACTTCGCGAACGAAGGCTCACAGACGATCGACGCGCGCATCCGCGTCAGTTCCCCTTCCGGACGCCGGGGATGCATCAGATACAGATGTTCGGACACCAGAAGCTGCATGACGGCGTCGCCCAGAAATTCGAGCCGTTCGTTGTCCTGCGCGTTGCCGCTCTTGTGCTCGTTCACATAGGACGTATGGGTGAATGCCTGCTTGAGCAGTCCGGTTCGCTTGAACCGGATGCCGAGCTGTTGCTGCAGCTGATCGAATCGGTCAGGCTTCATATTTCCTCATCACGATCGTCGCGTTGTGGCCGCCGAAGCCGAACGAGTTCGAAAGCGCCGTCTTGACGTCCGACTTGCGCGCGGCATTCGGCACGTAGTCCAGGTCGCATTCGGGATCCGGATGCTCCAGATTGATCGTCGGCGCGATCACGCCGTTCTTCAGCGTCAGCGCCAGAATGACCGACTCAATGCCGCCGGCCGCGCCGAGCAAGTGGCCGGTCATCGATTTCGTCGAGCTGACAGCCAGCTTGTACGCATGATCGCCGAACGCCTTCTTGATCGCAATCGTCTCCGAGCGGTCGCCGACGGGCGTCGACGTTCCGTGGGCATTGATGTAGTCGATCGCCTCCGGCTCGATGCCGGCATCCTTCAGCGCGCGCTGCATGCACCGCGCGGCGCCGTCCGGATCCGGATCGGTGATATGATACGCATCGCCGCTCATGCCGTAACCGATCACTTCCGCATAGATGCGGGCGCCGCGCTTGACGGCATGGTCAAGCGATTCGAGCACGAGCACGCCGGAGCCTTCGCCCATCACGAAGCCGTCGCGTTCCGCGTCGAACGGGCGGCTCGCCTTCTCCGGCTCGTCGTTGCGGGTCGACATGGCGCGCATGGAGCAGAAGCCGGCCAGCCCCGTCGGGCGGATCGTCGCCTCCGCGCCGCCGCAGATCATCGCGTCCGCGTCGCCGCGCTGGATCAGCTTGAAGGAATCGCCGATCGAGTGCGTGCCCGTCGCGCATGCGGTGACCGCCGTGGTGTTCGGGCCCTTCGCTCCGATGCTCATCGAGATCTGGCCGGAGGCCATGTTCGCGATCATCATCGGAATGAAGAACGGGCTGACGCGCTTCGGCCCTTTCTCAAGCAGAATGCTGTGCTGTTCTTCCCAGGTGCCGAGCCCGCCGATGCCGCTGCCGACAATGACGCCGACCCGTTCGGGATCGACGTTGACGCCGAGCTCCAGACCCGCGTCCTGCACCGCCATCTTGCCCGCCGCAACGGCGAATTGCACGAACCGGTCCATGCGGCGCGCTTCTTTCCTGTCGATATGGTCTTCCGGGTTGAAATCCTTGATCTCCGCAGCGATCTGCGTCGGATATTCCGACACGTCGAACGATTCAATCCGCGATACGCCGGACTTGCCGGCGACAAGATTGCTCCAGAACGTCTCCAGATCGCTGCCGAGCGAGGTTACGATTCCCATGCCGGTAACGACAACTCTGTGCTTCAAATGTTTCACCTCTGTCAACGGCATCTATCCAAAAGGCGGCGCGTTGGCCGCGGGTGCGCTGAGCCGCGCCGACCGTGTGCATACTGCAAGCGCATACCGCAATGCGCGGACGGACTGTCGGAAATGGAGCGAAGTCCCGTCTTGTCAACGGGACTTGCGGAACTAAGAATGCGATTGTATGTAATGGACGACTTCACCCACCGTGGTGATTTTCTCCGCGTCTTCGTCCGATATTTCCATATCGAACTCGTCTTCCAGTTCCATGACAAGCTCTACGACATCCAGGGAATCCGCGCCGAGGTCTTCCTTGAAGCTTGCTTCAAGCGTTACTTCCGCCTCGTCCACGCCCAGCCGATCCACGACAATACGCTTCACGCGTTCAAAAACGTCGGACATCCGGCTCACCTCCTCTTCTCGGTATTATAAGGGATTGTCCGGCAAATTGCCATAGCCTGTCCGGACTCAGCCCATGTACATGCCGCCGTCGACATGAATCGTCTGGCCGGTCATGTACGATGCGGCGTCGGACGCCAGGAACCGGACGACGGATGCAACCTCCGCCGCCTGCCCGAAGCGCGCCAGCGGAATTTGACCGAACATCTGGTTCTTGATGTCCTCCGGCAGCTTGTCCGTCATGTCCGTCTCGATGAAGCCGGGCGCGACGCAGTTGACGGTGATGCCGCGGGCAGCGAGCTCGCGCGCGGCCGACTTCGTCAGGCCGATCACGCCGGCTTTCGCGGCGGCGTAATTGGCCTGACCGGCGTTGCCGATCGCGCCGACGACGGACGAAATGTTGATGATCCGCCCCGAGCGCTGCTTCATCATCGGCCGGGTCACCGCCTTGATGCCGTTGAACACGCCTTTCAGGTTCGTTTCGATGACCTGATCGAAATCTTCTTCCTTCATGCGCATCATTAAATTGTCCCGCGTGATGCCGGCGTTATTCACGAGAATGTCAAGCGAACCGAACGCTTCCAGAACCTGCGCAACCATCTGCTCGAACGCGTCGAGCTTGCCGACATCCGCCTGCACGAGCAAGGCTTTGCGGCCGAGCGCTTCCACGGCGGCCGCCGTCTCGGACGCGGCTTGCGCGCTGCCGGCATAGTTGATCGCCACGTCGGCGCCGGCTTCCGCGAGCGCGATCGCGATCGCGCGGCCGATGCCGCGGGATGCGCCCGTCACGAGCGCCTTCTTCCCTTCCAGAGACGCGAACATATGCGGACCCTCCTCTCGGATTTCGGGCGCCTTCGTCAGCTCAGGGCGCCAGTTCGGCCAGCGCGGCGTCCAGCGCGGCCAGGCTGTTCACGGTATGAACGGTTACCGACTTGTCCGTCTTCCGGATAAGCCCGGTCAGCACCGATCCCGAGCCGATCTCGACGAACGTGTCGACGCCGAGGCCGACCAGGCGGGTGACGGTGTCCTCCCACAGGACGGGCGCGGTGACCTGCCGCTTCAGGAGGCCGCGGATTTCTTCGGCCGACGTCACCGGCTCCGCCGTCACGTTGGCGATGACCGGCACTTCGGCGTCCCGCATCGTCAGCTCCGCCAGCACCTGCTCCAGCCGGTCCGCCGCCGGCTGCATGAGCGGCGAATGGAACGGGCCGCTCACTTCCAGCGGGATGACCCGCTTCGCGCCCGCTTCCTTCCCGCGCTCCGCGACCGCCCGCACGCCTTCCGCCGTGCCGGATACGACGATCTGTCCGGGGCAGTTCACATTGGCGAGCACGACGAGCCCCGTCTCGGCGCTGACCGCCTCGCACAGCGACCGCAGCGCCTCGCGTTCGGCGCCGAGCACCGCCGCCATCGCGCCCTGCCCGCCCGGCACGGCCGCTTCCATGAATTCGCCGCGCAGCCGCACCGCGCGCACCGCGTCCTCGAAGGACAGGACGCCGGCCGCGACGAGCGCGCTGTACTCGCCCAGACTGTGGCCGGCCACATAGTCCGGCCTGACGCGGCCTGCGATCAGCTCAAGCAGCGCAGCGCTCACCGTAAGCAGCGCCGGCTGCGTGTTCTCCGTCTGCCTGAGCTCGTCCTCGGGACCTTCGAAAATGATCCGGCTGAGCGCAAATCCAAGCGCAGAATCCGCCCTTTCGAAGACGGCGCGCGCCGCCGGGGACGCGTCGTACGCGTCCTTCCCCATGCCGACCGCCTGCGCGCCCTGGCCGGGGAACACGAATGCGATTTTGCCCATCTCGGTAACCCTCGCTTCCTACCAGATGAGGACGGACGCGCCCCAGGTCAGCCCGCCGCCGAATCCGACCAGCACGAGGCAATCCCCTTCGCTTACCCGTCCCTGCTCGACCGCTTCCGCCAGCGCGATCGGAATCGAAGCCGCGGAGGCGTTGCCGTAGCGGTCGAGGTTGATCATGCATTTCTCCTCCGGCAGCTCCAGCCGGCTGAGCGCCGCCTGGATGATGCGGATGTTCGCCTGGTGCGGCACGAGCAGGTCGACGTCCTTCTTGTCGATACCCGCTTTCCGGAGCGCTTCTTCAGCAGCGCTGCCCATGATGCGCACCGCAAACTTGAACACCTCGTTGCCGGCCATGTAGATGTAATGCGCCTTGCTGCTCACCGTCTCGGCCGATGCCGGCATGCGCGAGCCGCCGCCGGCGAGCTTGAGCAGCGGTCCGCCGGAGCCGTCCGCGCCCAGCTCGAACGAGCGGAATCCGCGGCCTTCCGGCACTTCGCCGAGCACGACCGCCCCCGCGCCGTCGCCGAACAGGATGCAGGTGTTCCGATCCGTATAATCCGTAATGCGCGACAGACATTCCGCGCCGACGACGAGCGCGTTCCGGTACATGCCGCTCTTCAGCATGCCGGTCGCCGTCGCCAGGCTGTAGATGAAGCCGGAGCAGGCCGCCGACAGGTCGAACGCCGCGGCCTTGCGCGCCCCGAGTTTGTCCTGCAGGATGCAGGCCGTCGACGGGAAGAACATGTCCGGCGTGATCGTCGCGACAATGATCAGGTCCAGGTCCTCCGGCGCCAGCTTCGCCGCTTCCAGCGCCCGGACAGCCGCCTCATAGGCCAGATCGGACGTCGCCTGGTTCTCCGCCGCGATGTGCCGCTCGCGGATGCCGGTCCGCGTCACGATCCATTCGTCGTTCGTCTCGACTATCTTCTCGAGGTCGTGGTTCGTCAAGATCCGGTCGGGCACATACTTGCCCGTGCCGAGTATGCCTACTGCCTTCATCCGCCAGATCCTTCCTTCCCGCTGATATGGTCCGCGATCGCGCGGATCAGCCCGTGCCGGACCGCGTCGCGCGCCTGGCGGATGCCGTTGCGGAACGCCCGCGCGTCTGACGAGCCGTGGCATTTGACGACGACGCCGCTGAGTCCCAGCAGCGGCGCGCCGCCGTATTCCTTGTAGTCCATCTTGCGCCGGAGCCCTCTCAGTCCCGGCATCATGACGGCCGCGGCCAGCCTGGTGAGGAGGTTTTTGGTAAACGCCTGCTTCACCTCGCCCATGATGAGCGCGGCCGCGCCTTCAAACGATTTCAGCATCACGTTGCCGGAAAATCCGTCGCATACGAGCACATCGCACGCCCGCTGCAGGACGTCCCGCGCTTCGACGTTGCCGGTGAAACGGATGCCGGCCTCGCCGCTGAGCAGGGCGAACGCTTCTTTCGCCAGCTCGCTGCCCTTGCCTTCCTCCGTGCCGATGTTGAGCAGGCCGACGCGCGGCCGCTCCATGCCGTGCACGAGCTGCCGGTACAGGCTGCCCATCACCGCATACATGTGGAGATGTTCGGGGCGCGCGTCCACATTGGCGCCGAGATCGAGGGCGAGCACGCCGACATCGTCCGCCGACGGGATCGTCTGCGCGAGCGCCGGCCGGTCGACGCCGGGAATCCGTCCGACGACGAGCAGCCCGGCGGTCATGAGCGCGCCGGTGTTGCCGGCGGACAGCATGGCGTCGGCTTCGCCCTCCTTCACCATGCGGGCCGCGACGACCATGGATGCGTCTTTCTTGCGCCGCACCGCGCGCACCGGCTCCTCGTCAGCCCCGATCGTCTCGGACGCGTGGCGCAGTTCCACGTTCGGCGGCGCCTGGCCTGCCAGAAGCGGCTTCACCCGCCCTTCGTTGCCAACGAGCACAAGCTTCGTGTCCGGCCATTCGGCCGCCGCCTCCAGCACGCCCCGCACCGCTTCCTCCGGCGCAAGATCTCCTCCCATGGCATCAATCGCGATCCGCAAGCCGATCCCCTCCTCCATCCTGCAGCGCTCCGGCAGATCGAACGATCAGAAAATCGCCCTGGAAAACCGTCTCTTCCCCGACATAGGTAAACACTTCCACTCTCGCCTTCCGTTTGCCCGAGGAACGCACGTACGCTTTCGCGATGCATTTTTCCCCCAGCTTCACCTGGCGGATGAACCGGATGTCGGCCGTCGCCGTCAAGGCCACTTCGTCGTTGATGACGGCCACGGCCAGCGAGTTCGCCTGCGCGAACAGATGATGGCCGCGCGCGATGCCGGTGCGGGAGAAGACGTGTTCTTCCCGGATTTCGAAGATCGAGATGCCGCTCTTGTCGAGCTGGAGATCGACGATTTCGCCGATCACTTCGTGCAGCGGCAGCGAGCGGACGGCGTCGAACGACCGCTCGGCCATCAGCTTCATCCGCTCGCGCAGCTCGGGGATGCCGAGCTCCAGCCGGTCGAGGCGGATCGTCTGGATGCTGACTTTCAGCAGCCGCGTCAGCTCGCGGTCCGTGATGAACGGATTGTCCTCGATGAGACGGGCCAGCCGCTGGTGCCGCTCCTTCTTGGGCAGACGTTCCACAGGGAAGCACCGCCTTTTTGGTCTGCGTTTGTTGCGGAATGGGCGCAGCCCATCCGACTGAGGGCCCCTCTTAAAACCAGGTACTAAATCAGTATAATGAAAAGCCGCGCCGGAAGCAATCCGGAAAAACCGCTTCCCCAAAACGGCGCGGATGTCAAAAAAACAGCACCTCACCGGCTGATGAAGTGCTTGCTTTTCGTTCATTATTGCTTGATGATCTCTTTCGTCTTGTAATAACCGCACACTTTGCAAACGTGATGCGCGAGCTTCAGCTCTCCGCATTGATCGCATTTGACCATGCCCGGGACCGCCAGCTTGAAATGCGTGCGGCGCTTGTCACGGCGAGCTTTGGACGTTTTCCTGAATGGTACTGCCATCTGTCCCACCTCCTTCGAATGACGCGCCAATCGGGATGATCCGCCTGCGGCGTGCCGGACTTCCCCGTCAGCGCGGGAACAGGTCTTTCAGCGCGGCCAGCCGCGGATCAATCGGCGTGCGGTCGCAACCGCACTCCCCTTCGTTCAAATCCTTGCCGCATTCGGGACAGAGGCCTTTGCAGTCTTCCGCGCAGAGCGGAACGAGCGGCAGCTCGAGCTGCACGGCTTCCTCCACATACGGCGTCAAATCGACATCATTGTCCTTGACCGCAATGAACCGATCCTCTTCTTCTTCGGTCTGCGGTCCCGTGCTTACCTTGAAGTGCTCCTGAAACGGTACGGTGACGCTGACCCGAACCGGCTTCAGACAACGCGAGCAGGGCATCGTCACGTCGATCGCCAGCCCGCCTTCGACGACGGCCATGCCTTCTTCGACGCCCCGCGCCTCAAGATCGACATGGAGCGGACCGGCGGAGAGCACGTCCCGTCTTCCCGCGAACAGGGCCGACGCGTCCAGCGTCTCACGGATCGTCCGCGAAGCGCCGCTTGTGATCAGCTCATGCACATGAATTCTCACAGGATCACTCCAAACAAACAAAAGTAATTATAGCGATCCGCTTCGCGTTTTGTCAACATTTTCACCGCGTGATATTGTTATAGCAGATCAAGTCTTGTTATGCGTCGCGAGGGGGAAAACGATGCGGACCGTCGGCGTCATCGTCGAATACAATCCGTTCCATAACGGCCACCGGCATCACCTGGAAGAGTCCGTGCGCGCAACCGGCGCGGATGCGGTCGTCGCGGTGATGAGCGGCCATTTCCTGCAGCGGGGCGAGCCCGCGCTGATGGACAAATGGGCCCGCGCCGAAACGGCGCTGCGCGGCGGGTGCGACCTCGTCATCGAGCTGCCCGTCGCCTACGCGACGAGCGCGGCTGAATGGTTCGCATACGGCGCCGTCGGCCTGCTCGACGCGACGGGCGTCGTCGACTGCTTCTGCTTCGGCAGCGAGAGCGGCGACATCGACGCCTTGCGGCGCATCGCGGAACTCGCCGCGGACGAGCCCGCGGATCTGCGCGGCCGGATCGCCGAAGGGCTCTCCGCAGGCCTCAGCTTCCCGGACGCGTACAGCGCCGCGCTGCGCTTCTGTCTCGCGGCCCGCGGCGACAGCGAGGCTGCCGCGTTTCCGCTGGAGCAGCCGAACAACACGCTCGGCCTCCATTACCTGATCGCATGGAGGCGCCTGGGCAGCCGGATGGAGCCGCATACGATCCGCCGCGTGCAGGCCGGCTACCACGACGCCGATGCGCCGGCCGGCTCCATCGCGAGCGCGACGGCGCTGCGCCGGCTCATCTTCGGGCGCGGACGGCCGGAGGCGATCGCTTCTTACGTGCCGCCGGTCACGCTGGACGTGCTCCGGCGCGAATGGGAAGCCGGCCGGGCGCCGGTCGGCTGGCCGGCGCTCAAGGAGCAGCTGTTCCACCTGCTGGTGCGCCTGGGCGCGGAGGAGCTGGCCGGTTATCGCGACATCGGCGAAGGGCTCGAGCACCGGATCCGGCGCGCGCTGCCGGCGTTGGAACGGCTCGAAGTCGACGAGCTGATCGGTCTGCTCAAGACGAAGCGCTACACCCGGACCCGGCTGCAGCGCGCGCTCACCGCCGTCCTGCTCGGCATCCGCAAGGACGACTGGCGCCCGGCCGCGCTGCGGGAAGGGCTCGCCTACATCCGCGTGCTCGGCTTCACGCCGAAAGGGCAGGAGCTGCTCAAGCGGATGCGGAAAGCCGCGAAGCTGCCCGTCCTGCTGAGCGCGGCGGGCGGCGAAGGCGCTGGGCTGGGCGGCGCGGGGGCGCGCTATCTGGAGCTGGACGCAAGAGCGACAGGCGTCTACGCCCTCGCCGCCGGCGCCGCCGATCCGCGGGCGCTGCTGCGCGATTACTATGAGCCGCCGATCATCGTGCGGTCTTCCTGATCGCCATAATTGCGGAGCAGGCGGACCGCCTCTTCCAGCGTATTGACGCCGGCGACGGCCATGCCGCCGCCCGCGGCTTCCGCTGCCGCGGCGGCTGCCGCTGCGCTTTCCTCCGGCACGAGGAACAGGTCGGCGCCGGCGCGCGAGGCGGCAATCGCCTTCAACTTGATGCCGCCTACCGCGCCGATTTCGCCCGACGGCCCGATCGTGCCGGTGGCGGCGATGCGCCGCCCGCCCGTCAGGGATTCCCCGGTCAACCGCTCATAGATATGGAGCGCAAGCACGAGGCCCGCGGACGGCCCGCCGAATTGGCCGGCATCGATTGTGACGCTTACGGCGGGATCCGCCGGCCGGACGGCGATGATTTCGGTCAGCTCCGCGCCGCCGAGCATGTCCGCCGGCGTCTCCGCATCGGCGCCGTCCACGGCCAGCCGCACGGCTGTCTCGGTGCCGCCGCGCTGCACGGTCAGCTCTGCTTCGCGGCCTGCGCGGCTTCGCAGCGCATCCGTCAGTGCGGCCAGCCCGTCCACATCGGCGCCGTCCACGGCCGCGATCCGGTCGCCGGCTTTGAGCGGTCCGGCCCCCCGCGCAACGTACACCCCGACCGGCTCCGATTCATACCGCACGCCGGCCAGCCTGAAGGCCGCCTCCGCCGCTTTGCTTTGCGATTCCGCCATCAGCACGTCCATCCGCGCCTTGTATTCCTCCGCGCTGCCGCCCTGAAACACCGACTTCTTCGTGTAGGCTTCCCGGTCCGCCTGCCATGCGGACTTTACAACCGACCATAACGTGGCGCGCGGCTCCAGATACACCGTCGTCAGCAGCCATTCGCCTTGAACGTCCCCGTGCGATGGAGCGCGCAGGTCCGGTTGATCCGGCTTGAGGCGCGGGTCTTGGCGGTTCGTTTTGTCCACCGTCACCAGCCCGTCGACGGGCACGACCACGCCCGGCTCGTACAGCACGTAAGGCACCGGCACCGCGAACAGCAGCACGGCCGCCGCCGCGGCAATTCCCCATCGCAGCGCCGCCTTCGCCGCGCCCGATGCGTCCGACCCCGGCATCACCGCTCCCCCTCTCCGCATGGTCTATTCGCCTGCCTGTCCACGTACATTGAACTAATCTCGTCATTTTGCCGTATGGCTGCACACCCGCATCCGCGAAGGAGGATGGACGCATGTACCGATCCGCCGCGCTCGGCGCCGCCCTGCTGGCGCTTGCCCTGCTGATCGTCCGCTATCCCGGCGATTCGTTCCAGGCCGCGCTGCAGGGGCTGTCCATCTGGTGGAACCTGGTGTTTCCCGGCTTGCTTCCGTTCCTGGCGCTGTCGGAACTGCTCCTTGCGCTCGGGGTCGTCCATGCGGCCGGCGTGCTGCTCGAGCCGGTCATGCGGCGCGTTTTCCGTCTGCCGGGCAGCGCCGGCTGGGCGGCCGCGGTCGGCTGGTCGAGCGGCTTTCCCGCCGGAGCCGGCGCAGCGGCGCGGCTCCATCGGGACGGCGCCCTGACCGACCGCGAATGCCAGCGCCTGCTGGCGCTGTCCCACATGCCCAATCCGATGCTGATGCTGATCGTCGTCGGGGCGGGTTTCCTCAAGCGCCCCGAATTCGGCGCCGCCATCGCCGTCTCCGTCTGGCTGTCCGCCCTGGCCGCGGGATGGCTGCTGGCAAGGCTCGACCGGGCGGCCGGTTCTGCCGCCGTCCGCAGCGCACCGGAGGACGGCCGGCACCTCCTGGCCCGGGCCGCCGCCGCGATGCGCGAAGCGCGCCGGCGGGACGGCCGCGGATTCGGCCAGGCGATGGGCGAATCGATCGCGCAATGCGTGCAGCAGCTGATGGCCGTCGGCGGGCTTGTCATCCTCGGGTCGGTGATGATCCGCCTGCTCGAGCGGGTGCTGCCGGACCTGCTCGAATTCGCCGCGTTCCCGGGCATCTACGAAGCGCATCTCGGCGCTTTCGCGGCCGCCGGGATGATCGAGCGGTTCGGCGCGCCGGCGGGCGCCGCGGTAATCGCCGCCGTCCTGAGCTGGACCGGCATCACCGGCCTGCTCGCCACCCACGGCATCGCCGCTTCGGCCGGCCTCCGGTTCCTGCATCTGGCCGCGGCCAAGCTGCTGCATGCGGCGCTCGCCTTCCTGACCGCCGCGCTGGCATGGAAACCGCTCGTCTGGCTGGCCGGACTCGGCGCGGACGATGCGTCGGCCGCATTCCGCCTGCTGGCCGAACCGTCCGGCGCGGCCCGCCTTGCGCCGCTGCTCTGGCGGGCGATCCCGGCCTGCGCCTCCGTGCTCGCGCTCACCCTGCTGCTGATGCTGGCGGCGTCCCGGCTGCTGGCTGCGCGAAGGCCAGGCCGCTGACGGCCTGGCCTTCCTGTCCGCCCTCAGCCGGAGCTCGGCTTGTCCGACGGCGGTGCTGCGGACACGAACTTCGTCCTCAGCGCCGCTTCCACTTCGGGCGGCACCAGATCGCCGACATCCCCGTGGAACATCGCGATCTCCTTCACAATGCTGGAACTCAGGTACGAATACTTCGGATTCGTCATCATGAAAATTGTCTCGATGCTGCTGTCGAGCTGATGGTTGGTCGACGCCAGCTGCAGCTCGTACTCGAAATCCGACACCGACCGGATGCCCCGGATGATGACGTCGGCGTTCCGCGTCTTCATGTAGCGGACGAGCAGATCGCGGAAACTGTCGACCTCGACATTCGGCAGATCCGACGTCGCCGCTTCCAGCAGCGCCTTGCGCTCCTCGACCGAGAACAGCGGATTTTTGCTCGTGTTGTTCAGCACCGCGACGATCAGCTTGTCGAACTGCTTCGCCGCCCGCCGGATAATGTCCATGTGACCGAGCGTCACCGGGTCGAAACTGCCGGGATAGACGGCAGTCCGCCGGGTCGGTTCATGATCCTTCATCGCTTTCCTCCTCGGCCGCATCCGCAGCCCTCGTGTAGTGATAGATCGAGACGGCGGTCTCGCCGTATGTCGCCCGCTTGCGCAGCGTCAAGCCGCCGACGGTTTCCGGATAGCGATGATCCGCCTCGTGCTCGACGACGACGATCGCGCCGTCCTCGAGCAGCCCGCGCTCCTCCATCTCGGCCATCAGCTCGCCGGCGCTCTTCATCCGGTACGGCGGATCAAGAAAAACGTAGCGGAACACCGCCCCGCGCTTGGCGAGTATGCGCAGCGCCCGCTCCGCCGTGTTGCAGTAGATTTCGGACCGCTCCGCCATGCGCGCCGCCTCGGCATTGCGGCGGATGACGGCGACGGCCTGCCGGTCCGCGTCGATGAAGACGGCCCGGTCCGCGCCGCGGCTCAGCGCCTCGATGCCGAGTCCGCCGGTTCCGGCGAACAGGTCCAGCGCGGCTCCGCCGTCGAAATACGGGCCGATCATGCTGAAGATCGCTTCTTTCACCTTGTCTGTCGTCGGGCGCGTGTTCATGCCGGGTACCGCCCTGAGCGGCGTTCCCTTCGCCGTGCCCGCAATGACCCTCACGTCTTACGCCCCCCGAAAGTCCGCAGTCTGTCCTAATCGTACCACAAAATCACTCCCGCGCAAGGGAAACGGGAACGACGGGGATTTGCGCCGCGCGAAAAAAATTTTTGTCCGGCATGTATATTTTGCCCCGTACGGGACATCATGTAGACAGCGGCGTCGAGAGATGCCGCGAAAACCGCGGAGAAGACTTACGTTTCCCCATAAGCTCTTCGTCCGGTTTCTCCTCTCCCATGCTGGGGCTCTCGTGAGGGAGCCCCGCTTTTTTTGCTTTTCACACGTTTTGTGTTTCACGAGCCCGCCCTGACCGGCTTCGCCAAGCACGACAAAACCCCGCGGCCCAAATGCCGCGGGGTTCGGGATTGATGGACTCGGCTGCAATGTAATTTAAGCGCTTTCTTATTCGGATCCAGATTCGCCGGAGTCGCCGGCGTCATCGCCGTCGGCGGACGCCTCTTCCGCGCCGTCGCCCTCCTCTTCTTCCGCTTCCCCGGAGTCGCCCGCTTCCTCCGCCGCAGCCTGTTCGGCTTCCGCAGCGGCCTGCTCAGCTTCGGCAGCGGCTTGTTCGGCTTCCGCCGCCTCTTCCGCGGCGTCTTCGAGCTCGAGGTCGATCTTTGCCGGTTCTTGTTCGCCCATCGCAATCCCTCCATCTATTATTCCATGGATTTCCTGCTCCTTCATTATAAATAGGCGCATGTGCGGAAGTTGTCGCCCTGTGGAATCGAAGGTTACGGATGGATAACAATTGCGTTACAATTTGTTGCAGAACGATCCGTCGAAGATTCCCCTTCCGCGATCCGGCGAGATCCCGCGGAATTGCAACCGCTCCGGGCATCCGTTATGCTGATAGCGGATAGAATCATCTGCGTCGGGAGGGAAAAAAACGATGCCATCCATGCCCAAACTGCTGATGGCCGCCGGCGCCGTGCTGTTCCTCGTCGGGCTGATCTGGATGCTCGTCGGCAAATCGATTCCGCTCGGCCGGCTGCCCGGCGACATTGCGATCGAGAAGGAGAACGTCCGGTTCTATTTCCCGATCGTCACCTGCATCCTTATCAGCGTCGTGCTGTCGGCCGTCATGTACCTCGTGCGCCTGTTCATGAAGTGACGGCCCATTTCGGCGCGCTCACCGTCTCCAATCACGTCAAATACCGTAAAACCGCTTCGTGACCGCGAGCATCGCGGCGGCCGTCTCCTCCACACCCAGGCCTTTCAGCTCCGCGACAGCGCGGATGACATCCCGCACCATCGCGGGGGTCGTCGGCCGGCCGGCAAACGGCCCTTCGTGCTGCCACGGTCCGTCGGTCTCCGCCATGAGCAGCTCCAGCGGATATGCGCGCACCAGCGCCTGAATCTCCGGCTCGTACACGACGTCCGGCGTCACGGACACATGCCAGCCGCGTGCGATCATCAGGCGGATCGTCGCCTCCGGACCCTTGAACCAGTGAAAATGCGCCCGCTTCATGCCATGCCGCTCCAGAATGTCGCACGCTTTCTCCGCATCTTCGTAGACGGCGTGCAGCACGATCGGCCGGTCCAGCTCCGCTGCGAGCGCCGCGAACCGGTCGAGCAGCGCAAGGTGCGGGCCTTCGTTGAACGGACGGCCGGCCGCTTCCGCTTCGGTCCGCGTGTAGTACGGCAAGCCGACTTCGCCGATCGCAAAGCGTTCGCCCGCCTCGTGGAGACGGCGAATCCAGGCGAACAACTCCTTTTCCTCGTCCGGCTCGGGCAGCGGAATTTCCGGATGATGGCCGTAGGCCGGCATGTACCGGCCGGCATGCCGGAGCGCAAGCTTCCGGTTCTCGCGGCTCGATTCAAGATTCATCGACACGCCCACGACCGCCTCGCCGCCCGCGGCATACGCCTCGGCCAGCAGCCGTTCCCGCTCCTCAGGTTCGTACTTGTCCACATGAATATGGGCGTCGATCCAGCCAAACGCCTCCCGCTCCTTCGCCATGCTTTCCGCCTCCTTCACACCTTGCGCCGGAAAACGGAACCCGCATCCCCGGCACTTGATCCGCAAAAACCGACCCGCATCTTTTCCAGACTGCAGATCCGCTTACGCTCCGTCCGGTCCGCCCGCAGCAGCCGGCTTCAGCAAATCGTAAATCGCGTCCCTGAGCTCGGCGAATTCCGGTGTCTTCCACAGCTTCCCGCCGCGCGGCCGTCCGAACGGCACGGCGAACTCGCGCAGCACGGACGCCGGCCGCGCCGACAGGACGACGATCCGGTCCGACAGGAGCAGCGCCTCCTCGATGCTGTGCGTCACCAGCAGCACCGCGCGCCGGTTCGCTTCCCACATGGACAGCAGCCACTCCTGCATATGCTGCCGCGTCAGCGCGTCCAGCGCGCCGAACGGCTCGTCCAGGCACATCAGCTTCTGCGGGCTGAGCAGCGCGCGGATGAACGAGACGCGCTGCTGCATGCCGCCGGACAGCGTGTGCGGCCAGGCGTCCGCATAGTCCGCAAGGCCGACGCGGCCCAGCCACTCCCGCGTGAGGCTCTTCGCTTCGCCGCGCGGAACGCCGGCGATGCCGAGCGCCAGCTCGATGTTGCCGGCGACCGTCCGCCACGGCAAGAGCGACGCCTGCTGCGGCATATAGGCGATCAGCCCGCGCTCCCCGTTCGTCCGGCGTCCGTCGATGAAAATCTCCCCGCGCTGAGCCGGCTCCAGCCCGCCGATCACCCGGAACAGCGTGCTCTTGCCGCTCCCGGACGGCCCGATCAGCGAGACGAATTCGCCGTCTTCGACCGTCAGCGAGACGCCGGCCAGCACCTCCGTATCTCCGTACCGCTTCACGACATCGCGCACTTCAAGCGCCGGAGGCATGGTCATTCCTCCTCTCCGCCTTGGGCCGCCAGCGGACGACCAGCCGCTCGGCGAGCGCCGCGGCGCCGAACATCAGCATGCTGAACGCGATGATGATGATCGTCCCGGCGAAAATGCGCGCCGTCTCGAACCCGCTGTAGGACAGTTTGATGTAATAGCCGAGCCCGCTGCTTGCGCCGAGCCACTCCGCTGCGACCGTCGTCGTCACGCTGTATGCGGCCGCAATGCGGAAGCCCGAGAACAGGTAGGGCACCGCGTTCGGCAGCTCCAGCTTCGTGAAGATCGTCCACCGGCCGGCGCCGATCATCGCGAGATAGCTAAGCAGCGCCGGGTCGCTCTCGCGCAGCCCGGTCAGCATCGCGACCGTCACGGGGAAGAAGCAGACGAGCATGATGAGGACGATTTTCGGCTCCTCGCCGAACCCGAGCCAGATGAGAAGCAGCGGTCCGAGCACGATGACCGGCACGCTCTGCGACAGGACGAGCAGCGGCGCCAGCGCCCGCCGGGCGCCGGGCGTCAGGTGAATCGCAGCAGCCAGCACAATGCCGCCGAGGACGCCGAGCGCAAGGCCCGTCAGCGTCCGCCAGACGGTGGCCAGCGTGTGCATCTGAAGCCGCGGCCAGACGTTCGGCTGCATCGCTTCGCGCACGATCGCAGACGGGCTCGGCAGAATGTACGGCTCAATCGCGAACAGACGGACCGCCGCTTCCCAGGCGGCGGCGCATAATGCGATGACCGCCAGCGGCGGCCATCCTCTCATCCATTTATTGCCCATCGGGATATTTCTCCAGCAGGCGCGCCATCGAGGCGCCTTCGGTCGGATTGTAGTAAATCTTCACCTGCGAAATGATGGACGGGCATCCCGCCTCGATCAGCGCGTCGTTCATCGCCTTCACGAGCGGAAGCAGCCGGTCCAGATCGCCCTCGATCGTCGTCTCGAGCGGCCCGACCCGGTAGGGCAGCCCCGATGCCTTGATCACGTCGATCGCTCGGTCCACGTAAGGGATGACGCTTTCCCCGCCGGGTGTGTGGGGCAGAATCTGAATGCTCAACAGTGCGTCGGCCATGCCGGATTCCCCGCTTTCTTCCTTTGTGCTTCGAACGCCCTCACCGACTTACTCCGGCAGGAACTCGTTCGTGAATGCCGCTTCCGGATCGAACTCGCCTTCCATCACGCCGTGCTCGGCCATCCATTCGGCGTAGTTTTTCCATACTTCCAGCTTCTGCTCGCCCCAGCGCGGCGCATCGTCCTGATACTTCGCGCTGAGCCATTTCTGGCTCGCCTTGACGAGCTCCGCGTTCAGGTCGGGCTCGGCGGCGATCAGAATGTCGGCCGCTTCCTCGGGACTTTCGATCGCGAACTTGTACCCCGCGGCCGCGCCGGCGACGAACGCCTTCACCAGATCCGGCTTCTCCTCGATCAGCTTCTCGCTCGTTGCAAGCACCGGCGTATAATAGTCGAGCTTTTCGCTGTAATCGGTCAGGTAGATCATGTTCAGTTCCTCGCCGCGGAGCTCCGCCTCGATGCCGGTCCAGCCGTAGAAAATCCAGAAGAAATCGACGTCCCGCTTCACCGCGGTGAAGAAATCGGTGTCGCCGACGTTCACGAACACGACTTTGCTTACGTCGCCGCCGTCTTCCTGCATGATCGAGTCGATGACCGCTTCCTCAACGGGCGAACCCCAGCCGCCGTATTTCTTGCCTTCGAAATCTTTCGGCGTCTTGATGTTCTTCTCCGCCGGCGAAGCGAAGCCGGACGTGTTGTGCTGGATGACGGCCGCGATCGACACGATCGGCACGCCGTTCGTCCGCGCGAGGGTGACCGCTTCCTGGTAGCTGACACCGAATTCGACTTCGCCGGAGGCGACCATCTGATCGGCGCCCGCTTCGCCGGGCTGGATGATCTCGACATCAAGTCCCTGCTCGGCGAAAAATCCCTTGTCCCGCGCGACATACAGCCCCGTATGGTTCGTGTTCGGCGACCAGTCGAGCACGACCCGCACCTTCTGGAGCGGCTTGTCCGATCCGTCCGCGGCTCCGCCCGCATTGGCGGCATTACCGCCGTTTTCGGTGTTTCCGCCGTTTCCTCCGTCATTGCCGCTTCCCCCGCCGCAGCCGGCCAGAACAAGCAGCAGCGCGAGTGCGAGCAGACCCCAGCTTTTTCTTCTTTTCCTTCGCATTCCGGTCCTCTCCCGTCCTTGCATCTGTTGTCGCGACAACAGACGACAGGCGCCCCCCTGACCGGAAGGCGCCTTCGATTCGGTGCGCATGAGCGTTGCGGCTCGGCATGCGGTCTGACGCATGCGGCGCGCTGCTTGACGTTTCCCTACGCTGGCATTATCCAGATCAGGTTACAGGGTCGGTATCGCGTCCGGATACCCTCTCAGCCGGCTGTCCCAGCTCCCCGGGGCTTCTGTTCGGTTGTCGTCACGCTCATTATAGCAGACGGGCGCGAATGCGCAAGTGCGGGCGGAGTATCAGGCGCCTTCCCGCAGCTTTTCCTCCAGAATGCGCCGGTTGGCCTTCAGCCCTTCATCGTCCGGCAGCCACCCGAGCGCGGCTTCGTTGTGTCTTGCCGCATCCGCCCAGCGGCCGAGCTGCCCGTAGCAGATGGTGAGCCGCGCATGCGGCAGCCACGTGCGGCAGGCGTTGTTGACGACGCCGAGCCAGCCTTCGGCGAGCGGCGCGTCCAGCGCCCGCTCGTACCAATAGGCGGCCGTCCGCCAGTCCCCCGCTTCCTCGAACCATCCGCCGAGCGCGCAGCACACTTCCGCGTGGGGCGCGTCGAACAGGAACGAGCGGAGCAGCGCGTCGATCCGGCCGGCCGGATCGCCCAGACGCCGGCAGCAGTCGGACAGCCTGAGCGCGGCCGTCACCTTGTCTTCCCGGTAGCCGGCCGGCTCAGCCAGGTACGCCCGATAGGCTTCCGCCGCCTCCCCGAAACGTCCGGCGTCCGCCAGCTCGTTCGCGTAATAATAGAGATCGCGCCCCTTGAGACCGCCGGTTTCGGCCGCGATCCGCTCGTAGATGCGCAGATTCCGGTCCGAATGGTCCCGGGTGGTGCGATAATGCGCGATGCCGATATCGACAGCGATGGCATGGGCGCCTGAGATGTCCAGATACTCGTGCACCCGTCCGTGCCAGCGATAGCCCCGGCCCCGCCGGACGAGCCGGCAGCGGCGCGTCGCGACCGTCGGCCTTCCCGCCGCGTCGAACGCCAGCCAGTACGGCATGAGCACGGCGTTGGCGTGATCCGGAATCTGCGCCTTGAACGCCGCGAATTTTTCCCGCTCCCCGTCGGGCAGCACGTCGTCCGCATCCATCCACATGATGAACTCGCATGACGCCTGGTCGAACGCGAAGTTGCGCGCCGCCGCGAAATCGTCCACCCACTCGAAATCGCAGACGCGCGCGCCAAAGGAGGCCGCCACCTCCTTCGTGCGGTCCGTCGAACCGGTATCGACGATGACAAGCTCGTCGACGACCGGAGCGACCGATGCGAGACACCGGCCGAGCACCGCTTCCTCGTCGCGGACGATCATGCACAGACTGATCGTCGTCACGTCCTCCCTCCTTTCCCGGGTTCGGACCGTTTCTTCCGCGCTTCCGCGAGCTGCCGCTGCAGGTCCCTCAGCTGGCGGATGAGCCCTTCGATCCGGCCGTCCTTCTGTTTCAACTGCTCCTCCAGCGCCTGAATGCGCGCGTTCTGGCTCTGGATCATGCCTCTCATTTTCCCCGCCCCCTGCTGATACTGCCGCTCGTAGGCGAGGAAATGTTCCTCGTCCAGCCGGATCAGACGCTTCAAGCGGTCGGCGTTGTCCGGTCTGCGGAACCTGAGCGACCGCTTGCGGCCGGCATAGCAGAGGTAGCGGTGATGCACTTCCATCGTAAGCTCGTCGAAATACGGGTCGGTCAGTTCCGCGAGCCGTCCCGCGTAGAACGTCTGCTTGTGATCATGGAACGCGTGCAGGCCGAACGGCACGGTGATGATGCAGACGCCGCCGTCCGCCAGCCAGCCCGAGACATTGGCCAGCACCCGCTCCGGCTGGGTGAAATGTTCGAGCACTTCGCCGAGCAGCACCGTGTCGAACGGGCCCCAGTCGTGCGGCTTTGTCGCATCCGCCGTCATGAAGCGGACGTTCGACCGGACGATGGCGGGCTCCTTCGCCAGCTCCGCCCGCGCATAGCGGATCGCCTCGTCTTCCAGATCGATGCCGAGCACCTCATACCCTTCGCGGCCAAGAAGAATCGAGGCGATGCCCTGGCTGCAGCCGACATCCAGCACCCTTTTGCGTCTGGCATGCCTGCACATCCAATGAATGCGGGCGCGCGTCGCTTCGTGCGACGCGCTGGAGCCCGCCTTACCGTAGTACCGCTGGTTGACTTGATCTTCATTGACCATGGATCTCACCCCTGCGCGGCGGGCAGCCCGAGAGACGGCTCTCCCAGCCGGGCGATATGTCCGCTTTCGAAGCCGTCGAGCACATTCCTCGTATCCAGCACGAGCGGCGCATGCTCCGCGATCAGGCGAACGTCGACCGAAGCATGCCGGGTCAGGATAACCGCCAGATCGAGGCCGGCCAGCAGTTCGGGCGTAAGGCTCACCGTCCGGAACGTCCGTCTGCGATGGCGGAACGACGGCACGAGCGGATCGCAGCAGACGACGTCCGCCTGCCGGGCGGCCAGTTCGTCCAGAATGTCCAGGGCGGGCGATTCCCGCACGTCGTCGACATCCGGTTTGTACGCGATGCCGATCAGCGCGATGCGCGCGCCGCGCACCGGCTTCCCTTCCCGGTTCAGCAGCTCCGTCACCCGCTCGACGACGTGCTGCGGCATCCGCCGGTTCACCTCGTCCGCCAGCTCGATCAGCTTCATCGGCCGGCCGTATCGCTTCGCCGTCCAGTTCAGGTAGATCGGGTCGACCGGTATGCAGTGGCCGCCGATCCCCGGACCCGGCCAGAACGGCAGGAAGCCGAACGGCTTCGTCGCCGCCGCCCGCACCACTTCCCATACGCTGATGCCGAGCCGTTCGCAGAGCAGCGCAAATTCGTTCACGAGCGCAATATTGACATTGCGGAACGTGTTCTCGAACAGCTTGGCGGCTTCGGCCGCCGCCGTCGAGCTGACGGGCACGACCTGCTGCACGATCGAGCGGTAGAACTTCACGCCCGCTTCGAGGCAGGCCGGCGTCGCGCCGCCGACGATCTTCGGCGAATTGTCCAGCCGATAGACGCGGTTGCCCGGGTCGATCCGCTCGGGCGAGTAGCAGAGATGGAAATCTTCGCCGACCCGCCAGCCGCGTGCCTCTTCGACGACGCGGCGGATGAGCTCATCCGTCGTGCCCGGGTACGTCGTGCTCTCGAGCACGACCAGCGTTCCCCGCTTCAGATGCGGCAGCATGGCGGCGACCGCCGAGCGGATGAACGTCAGATCCGGCTCGCGCTCCGCCGTCAGCGGCGTCGGCACGCAGATCACAATCGTCTGGGCCCGTGAAACGGCAGCGTAGTCGCCGCCGGCGGTGAATTCGCCTTGGACGGAGCGGATCGTCTCGTCGTCGATACCGATCACCGTCGACTTGCCCGCGTTCAGCCGGTTGATTTTCTCCTCGTCGACATCCAGTCCGTACACCCGGTATCCGGCCTTCGCCAGCGCCACGGCCATCGGAAGCCCGACATAGCCGAGTCCGACCACGGCCGCAGCGGGCCGATCATGAGTATCCATATCGCGCCTCCTCTCCGCCTTGATGGCGCCGTCAGTCCCCATGCCGCCTCAGAACCCGCCGGCATCCAGCAGTCCGGCGATGCCCGCCTTGTCCAGCAGTTCGTCGTCCGAGCGGTACGGCTGCGGCTTCGCCGGCCGGCAGGCGGCATATTTGCGCGCAAGTTCGGGTTCGGGGGACGGCGGCAGAATGACGAGCACTTCGTCGTCGTAATGCCGCGCATGCAGCGCTTCGCGCGCGGACACGAGCGTCTCGTGCAGCTTCTCGCCCTCCCGGATGCCGATTTCCCGTATTCTCACATCCGCGCCCGACCGCTCGATCATCACCTCCGCCAGATCGCGGATGCGGCAGGCCGGCATGCGGATGACGAACGTCTCGCCGCCCAGCGCCGCCTCCGCCGCGCGCAGCAGCAGGCCGATCGCTTCGGGCAGCGTCATGAAGTAACGCGTCATCTCCGGGTGCGTAATCGGCAGATCCTCGCCGCGGCGTATCCGCTCCAGGAAGAACGGCACGACGCTGCCGTTCGTGCCAAGCACATTGCCGCCGCGGATGCAGACGAACCGCGTTGCGTCGGTCAGCCTGTTCGCCCTGAGCGTCAGCTTCTCGGCGATCGCCTTCGTCATGCCGTACACGTTCACCGGGTCGACCGCCTTGTCCGTCGATACGTCCACAACCTTCCGGACCCGCTGCGCAATGGCAGCCCGGATGACGTTCTCGGTTCCGAGCACGTTCGTCCGGAACGCCTCGTCGGGCTGCCGTTCGCAGATCGGCACATGCTTCAGCGCCGCGAGATGGAAGACAATATCGACGCCGCGGCAGGCGTCATGAACGGCGTCGTAATCCCGCACATCGCCGATGATGAACCTGACGCACCCGTCAGAGCCGAGCTCCCGTTCCATCTCGACTTGCCGATGCTCGCCGCGGGAGAACACCCGAACTTCCCGCGGGTCGTATTTGTGAAGCAACGTATGGACGAGATGGCGTCCCCAGGACCCCGTCCCGCCCGTCACCAGGATGGTGCTGCCGCTGTACATGCCCTCGTCTCCCTTCTCAGCCGGCGGGCGGCTTAGATGAATTCGCTCAGCACGGCTTTCATCTGCTGTTCGCTCAGCCTGCCCTTTGCCGGCACTTTTTTCCTCGACGCGTTGGCGCCGTGCACGATGTTCACGTAGTTCCGCCCCGGCAGCAGCTCGTGGGGCAGCTTGATGACAAAGCCGTGGCCTTTGCCGGGGAGCTTCACGCGGTAACCGTCCAGATAGTCCTTCGTCTTGTAGATGTACGTATAGAACTGCGGCGAAAAATGGTACACCTCGGCCATCACGTTCTCGATCGTGTCCCACATGTAGCCGTTCTGATTGATCAGGGCGACGGTGCCCGGCTTCGGCTTCCAGTCCATGAGCAGCTGCACGAACGTTCTGCGGTACAGATCGTCGGAATCGAGCCGCGCCACGAACAATTCGTCACAACCGGATGTGAACGCGCGTATCGCTTCGACGCAGGTCCGCTCCGAGCCGAACCGCACGTTCGGGGGGAAGTCCTCCCAGTCTTTGCGCAGCGGTCCGTTCAGCAGCGGCTCGGATTCTTCCGCAACTTTCAGCAGCGCGAGAAAGTCGGGGTTCGTCTGGCGCTGCAGACAGCGGAGGGTATATCGCCGGAAGATGGCGATCCGGTTGCGGATCCATACCGGCTTGAGCCGATCCGGGACAATGCCGTAGTTGTTGAAATTGATCTCGATGACGACTCGCCTGGCCATGTTCAACCTCCTTGCTTGTTCCTCGTTCAATGTATGAATGCAAGGCGCCGGCCGCATGGTTGATTGATCTCGTCCATTCGTCCAAATCCGGCCGCAGGCCGCAGTCGGCGGCGGACATCCATGCCCCTCGGCAAGCCGGACATATACTGAAAAATGAATCCCGCACCATCTCTGTCCTTCGGGAGGAATGATACATCGTGGATCGAACGCAGCTGATGCAAGCGCAGGTGCTGCAGCGCATTGCGCATGCGCTCAAGACGAAATCGCCGCTGTCGCTCGTCCGCGTAGGGGACGGCGAGAATCTCGTGCTCGCCCAGCAGACCGTCTGGCCGATCGACGCCGTGCTGAAAGAGCCGTGGGCCGTGAAAGCAAACGAAGGCAAGAAAGGGCTGCGGCTGCCGAACCTGCCCTTGCGCGACGCCGTCGCCGAGTCGATCCGCAAAGCCGACATCGTTGGCATTCTGCCCTTCGGCGACCGGACGATCCACGCGCCGGACTACCTGAAGCGCAAGTTGACGGATCGCGTATTCCGACATTTCCGCATCGTGCCGAAAGCGGTCTGCCACGCCTGCGTGAACCGGATGCTGGCGACGGATCCGATGTTCTGGAAGACGCTTGCCGGCAAGCGGATCGCGGTCGTGACGCACCATGCCGACGCGGCGAAGCGGGTCATCGAGAACCGTTTCCGGGGCATCCGCGTCACGCTGACCTATCCGTTCTCCGACTATTCCCAGATGGAACAGGCGCTCAAATTTCTTTCCGACAACCGCAACCTGTACGACATCGCGCTGTTCTCCTGCGGCGTCAACGCCGTCGTGCTGGCTCAGCGCACCGCCGAACAGACCGGCAAAGTCGCGCTCGACTTCGGCAAAGCGCTCCATATCATCACAAAAGGACGCCCGAACTGAATCGGGCGTCCTTTTGCGCTTGGCAATATGAACAAGAACCCCGGGAGCCGGGGTTCTTCCCGAAAACCGGGGTTCTTGCGCAGGGCGGCGCACTCAGGCGGTCGAGGCGATGCCCCGGAACACTTCCGGGCCGTTCCGCACGGCCGTCGTCGTGCCCGAGATAAAGGCCGTGTAGACCGTCTCCGCAGCCGGCGGCGCCAGCAGATCCTGTGCCGTAAAGGAGTGCACTTCCGTCGTGCCCGTTACGCTCACCGTCCCGGTCAACGTGAAGATGACATTGGCGGGGTTGAACGTCGAGCCGCGGACGATGTCAACCGTGAACGTGTCGCCGATGTCGCCGCTGATGCCGACCATGCCGTCCAGCGCGATAATCGTGTTCGGCGCGTTCTGCGTCTGAAGCCCGATGATGCCGAACAGCGTCGGCGTAGCGCTCAGCGGTACGTTCGGAGCACCGACCGTGTTGGAGTTCATTGAGCTGCGTTGATCGAGGAAAACTCCCATCCCATTCACCCCCTGCTTGCCTGAGATGCTACAGTCTATGGGATTTGGTGCTAAGCGGTATAGACAAACTATGGAGGATAAATGAGGATTTTTTTATTCCGCGCCGATCACATCCCGCATCTTCGCCCACATGTCCCCCAGCGCCGTGCGCAGCCGGATCCGTCCGGCCTGCGGATCGACCTTCGTCACGACGCCCGTCACCTCCCGGTCCGCATACTCGCCGTACAGCTTCAGCGTGACCGGCCGGCCCGTCTCGAGCGATTCGCCGATCCGAAGCGCCAGCTCCTCCATCTCCTGTTCGTCAAGCACGGGGCGCTCTTTGCGGTTCAGCGACTCCCGGTGGCCATTGATACGCTCCTTGTGTTCGGGCAGCATCATCCGGCTCGATTCCCAGAGCAGATTGTACCCGGATGTCAATTTGTTCACGCGCGGTTTTGCCATTGCTGTCCGCCATCCTCTCTTCGATGTCTGATCCTCTGTTGATGATTAGCCGACGTCTGACCCGCACTTGCCGCCTTTCTTCCGACCCGCTCCTGTCGCCTTTCCGCTCCCGGGAGCCGGCCCGAACTTTCCGGACCGCCGTCTGCGCGAGGCCGCCGACCGTGCTCCGCCGCCCTGCGCATGCCGCTCCGGCGTCATTTGTAATGGCCGCCGATCTTGCGCGCCCGGTCCCTCGCCTGCCCGGCCTCGGTGAGCGAGACGGCCCGGATGATCGAATCGTCGCCGTACTTGTCCTTGATCCGGTCCGTCGCCTGTTCGAGGGCGCGGTACTTCTCCCGGTGGTCGAACAGCAGCAGCTGATATTCCCGGTCGTCCTGCAGACCGGTCATCGCGACGCCGACCTTCCGCACCGGCAGGCCGTCCCAATGCCGGTCGAACAGTTCGCACGCGAACCGGTAGGCGTCGTTTGTCGCCTGGGTCGGATACGGCAGCGTCATCTGCCGGAAAAACCCGCTCGGCCGGTCGAAGTCGGCGCCCTGGCAGCCGACGGCCAGCGTCCGGCCCATCTTCCCCTTGGCCCGCATGCGCCGGCAGACGAGCTCGCACAGCTCGAGCAGCACGACCCGCAGTTCTTCCCGCGTCTCGTAATCGCGCGGCAGCGTCATCTGGTGGCCGATGCCTTTCTGCCCGATGTGGGTGTCCGGCGTCACCGGCGAATCGTCGCACCCGCGCGCGATGCGCCAGATCATCTCGCCGTTGATCCCCCAACGCGCCCGCAGCCGGGAAAGCGGCGCCCGCGCCAGGTCGCCGATCGTCTCGATGCCCATCCGGTTCAGGTGCGCCGTCATGCGCGAGCCGATCATGAACATTTTGCCGACCGGCAGCTGCCACAGCGTCTGCTCGAGACGATCCGGATCGAGCCGGAAAATGCCGGTCGGATGCTTCTTCGCGTAGTTGTCGCACGCCATCTTCGCCAGCACCTTGTTCGTGCTGATGCCGAACCGGACGTAGACGCCGGTCTGCTCCAGCACCTGCTTCTGGATCCGGCGGGCCGCCTCCTCGGGTCCGCCGAACAGGCGGGCCGATCCGGTCAGATCGAGGAACTGCTCGTCGATGCTGTACGGTTCGACCATGTCCGTGAACGACTCGTAGATGCGCGTGATGAGCAGGGAATACTCAATGTATTCCTGCATGCGCGGCTTCGCCACGATCAAGTCGGGGCACTTGCCCAGCGCTTCACCGAGCCGTTCGGCGGTGGTGACGCCGCGCGCCTTCGCGAGCGGGCAGGCGGCGAGCACGATGCCCGAACGGCGCTCGGGATCGCCCGCCACAACAAGCGGCTTCTCCTCGTACTCGGGATGTTTCGCCTTCTCGACGCTGGCATAGAACGACTGGCAGTCCGCCAGCATGATCACCCGCTGTTTCCGCGCCATCGCCCCGTCCTCCCCCGAGACAAGAACGTATGTTCTTATCATATTCAAAATACACGAACTTATGTTTGTGTATCAACAGTATTTTTCTGTAAGGTTCAGCGGGCGCGCATGCGCAGGCAGTGGCGGCGGCACGCCGCAAGACGCTATAATGGCCTCAAGAGAAGAACGCAAAGGAGAATCGCGCATGTGCGGCCGCTACACGATCACGGTGACGCTGGAAGAGCTGATGGTGCGGTACATGATCGGCGTGACGAACATTCCGTACCACCGGCCGAAATACAACGTCGCGCCGGGGCAGATGGTGCCTGCCGTCATCAGCGACGGCCGGACGAGCCGGCTCGGGGAACTGAGGTGGGGACTCATCCCGTCCTGGGCGAAGGACGAGAAAATCGGCAGCCGCCTGCTGAATGCCCGCGCGGAGACGGCCGCGGACAAGCCGGCCTTCCGCGGGCCGCTCCGAACGAAGCGCTGCCTCGTGCCGGCGGACGGCTTCTACGAATGGCGGACGGAGCCGGACGGCAGCCGGCAGCCGCTTCGCATCGTGCTGCGCGGCGGCGGTATCTTCAGCATGGCCGGCCTGTACGAGACATGGACCGCGCCGGACGGGCGGCGCATCAGCACGGTGGCGATCCTGACGACGGAACCGAACGAACTGATGGCGCCCATCCACAACCGGATGCCGGTCATCCTGCGTCCGGAAGACGAGGCGCTCTGGCTGGACCGCAGCGTGCGCGATCCCGAAGCGCTGCGGCATTTGTACGCGCCTTATCCGGCGTCCGAGCTCGAAGCGTATCCGGTCGGAAAAGCGGTCGGCAGCGTCAAGGTCGACGATCCGTCCCTGATCGAGCCGCTCGCCAAATCCTGAGAACGGACGGCATAGGGCATATAAAGGAAAAACTTCCTCCGTCCGCGGATCCGTGTGACGAATCCCGGAACAGAGGAAGTTTTTTCGCTGTCCGACCCGCTTGACCCGCAGCGCCCTAACGGAACATGCTCCACAGCCGGAGCAGATGCAGCGTGTTGTTCGGATCGATCCGCTGCGCGATCACGAATGCGATGATCCGCTCTTCCAGGTCGGACGTGAGCGGCTCGTTCAGGATGGCGGCCGCCGAGCGCACAAGACGGCGCACCTTCGCCCGATCCTGAAGGTCGTACTTGGTCACGCCGTTAAGCAGCGCCTTCATCCGCTCCTTGGTTGCCGGATTTTTCATCTTCCGTTTGACGCGCTCGACCAACTCGGGCCGAATGCCGTACTGCTGATAACCCACGCGCGGCACCTCCATCGCATTGACGGTCCGGCCGGGCCGGGGCCGTCATTTCAGGATATGACGTCCGCACCGCGCAGTTGTCATCCGCCGCAAATTTCGGCCGAAAATAATTCAATCGAGCTGTTCGCCCTGAAAGACCGGATCCCGCATCAACATCTCGCGCAGCCGCGCGCAGGCGGGATCGTGCCAGAAGGCCTCCCGCGACACCAACTCCGCCGCGTCGTCCCGCGCCGTCTCCAGCAGCGCGTAATCGGACGACAGATCCGCCACCTTGAAATCCGGCAGGCCGCTCTGCTTCGTGCCGAAGAAATCGCCCGGTCCCCTGAGCTCCAGGTCGCGCCGCGACACTTCGAACCCGTCGTCGGTCTCCGTCATGATCCGCATCCGCTCAAGGCCGGTCTCCGATTTCGGATCGGCGATCAGCACGCAATAGGACGCGTACGACCCGCGTCCGACGCGTCCCCGGAGCTGGTGCAGCTGCGACAGGCCGAACCGGTCGGCGTCCATCACGACCATCAGCGTCGCGTTCGGCACGTCGACGCCGACCTCGACGACGGTCGTCGCGACGAGCACATGCGCTTCGCCGGACGCGAACTCGCGCATGACCGCGTCTTTCTCCGCCGCGGTCAGCCGGCCGTGCAGCAGCCCGACCTTGAGATCCGGGAAGGCCTGCTGCATCTGCTGATGCAGATCGATGACGTTCTGCACGTCCAGCTTGTCCGATTCCTCGATCAGCGGGCAGATGATGTAAGCCTGCCGCCCCGCCGCCACTTCCCGCCGGATGAAGCCGAGCACGCGGTCCAGCATGTCGTGCCTGACCCAGTACGTCTTGATCGGCACCCGCCCTTTCGGACGCTCGCGCAGCGTCGAGACGTCCATGTCGCCGAACACCGTAATCGCCAGCGTCCGGGGAATCGGCGTCGCCGTCATCGTCAGCACGTCCGGATGGATCCCCTTGCGGCGCAGAATGCTGCGCTGGCCGACGCCGAACCGGTGCTGCTCGTCCGTCACGACCAGGCTGAGGCTGCGGAAATGGACATCTTCCTGAATGAGCGCATGGGTGCCGACGACGACGTCGATCATGCCCATCTGCAGCCCGGCGAGCACGTCCCGCCGCTGCCGCTCGGTCAGGCTGCCGGTCAGCAGCGCCACCTGGATGCCGTGCGGCGCAAACAGCTTCTCCAGCGTGCGCAGATGCTGCTCGGCCAATATCTCGGTCGGCGCCATCAGCGCCCCCTGATGCCCGCTCTTCACGGCGGCATAGAGCGCGATAGCCGCGATGACCGTCTTGCCGGAGCCGACGTCACCCTGCAGCAGCCGGTTCATGCAATACGGCTGGCGCATGTCGTGCAGAATCTCGTTCACCGCTTTCTTCTGCCCGTCGGTGAGCTCGAACGGCAGTCCCGCCGCGAACGCGCGGATCGCCGCGTTGTCCGCCGTATGCGCGATGCCGTCCCGCTTGCGGCGCGTATGCGCGCGGTAAGCCTGCAGCTTGAGCTGGAACAGGAACAGCTCCTCATACGCCATCCGCCTGCGCGCGGCCTGGCCTTCTTCCGCGCTGCCCGGCGCGTGGATCCGCATTACCGCTTCCCTGCGCGGCATCAGCCCGTGCCGCTGGATCAGCTCGTGCGGCAGCACTTCCGGCACGAGATGGCCGAACTGCTGCAGCGCCTGCGCGATCGTCTTGCGCATCCAGCTTTGCGTGATGCCGCCTCCGACCGAGTAGACCGGCTGCAGCGTGCCGGTCTTCGACGCCCCGCGGTCGGGAAACTCCGATTCGGCCACCGTGAGCTGGCGCCGGTGCCGGTCCCATTTGCCCGTCAGCGTAATGTCCCGTCCGGGCGTCAGCTGATCCTTCAGGAAATGCCGGTTGAACCAGACAGCCGTAATGAGCATCCGGCCCGCCGCCACGCGGCAGGACATGCGGGTTTTGCCGCCGTAGCGCTGCACGACCGGCGGGGCCGCGATTTTGCCCTGTATGGTCGCCTTCTCTCCATCTCCGACTTCTTCCAGCTCCCGCACCCGGTAATCCTCGTAGCGGAACGGGAAATATTCCAGCAGATCCGCCGCCGTACGGATGCCAAAGGCGTGAAGCTCCTCTTCTTTCCGGGCGCTCACGCCTTTGATCTGCCGTACCGGGATCTGGTCCAGCCTGATATTCATCACGTTCACGCCTTGTACATGAAGACGGCTGACGTGCCGGGTCCGACATGCGCGCCGATGACGCCGCCGATGAGCACATGGCGGACGCTCCGGACGTCGAACTTCTCCTGCACCCGCGCCAGCAGCTCCTTCGCGTGTTCGTCGTACTTGCTCCAGCCGATGCCGACATGGACGGGCGAACGGCCGAATTCTTCTTCCAGCATTTCGATGATGCGGTTCATGGCCTTCTTGGTGCCCCGCGTCTTCTCGACCGGCGCAACCACGCCGTCCTGGATCGTCAGAATCGGCTTGATGTTGAGCAGACCGCCGATCAGCGCGGCCGCTTTCCCGATCCGGCCGCCCCGCTGCAAATATTCAAGCGTATCGACGAGGAAATAGATGCGCATGCCCTTGAGCAGCCGATAGGCCGCCTCCAGAATCTGCTCCTTCGAAGCGCCTTCCCGGGCCATTTCCGCCGCGAGCAGCGCGGCCGCGCCGAACCCGTGGGAAGCGGACCGCGAGTCGACGACCGTGATGTCGGGTTCGCCTTCCAGCATCGATTTGGCGATGACGGCCGACTGGTACGTGCCGCTGAATTCCGAACTGAGATGGAACGAAATGATCTGCGCCTCCGGATCCTTGTCGAGAATGCACTGGTACAGTTCGAGAAAATCGTTCGGCGAAGGCTGCGACGTCGTCGGCATGACCAAGGACGCTTCCAGCATGTCGTAGAAATTGCCGGGACCGATCGTCACCCCGTCGAGATAGGTTTCTTCCCCGAAATGCACCTTGAGCGGAATCATCTCGATGCCGAGCCGCTGACACTCCTCCGCGGGAATGTCCGATGTGCTGTCCACGACGATTTTCACCGCACACATGCTTGACGCCTCCCGTCTTTCGCGAATGATCGTTCGATTACTCCACCGCAATCAAATAGGGATACAGCGGCTGTCCGCCCTCGAATACTTCCAGTTCGGCGTCGGGATATGATTCCTTCAGCCAGTCGGACAGCGCCGCGGTCTCCGCGTCATTCGTCCCTTCCCCGGTCAACACCGTGACCAGTTCGCCGCCGTCTTCCAGCATCTTCGCAAGCAGCGTGCGGCAAGTCTCCTGCAGGCTGCCGGAAGCCGTGACAATCTCCTTGTCCATGATGCCGATATAGTCGCCTTCCCGGATCGTCAGCCCGCCGATCGTGGAATCCCGCACGGCAAGCGTCACTTCGCCGGAACGGACCGACTCGGCGGCTCCGCGCATCCGCTCCTCGTTCCGCTCGGCCGTCTCCGCTTCGTTGAACGCGAGCAGCGCGGCCAGCCCTTGCGGAATCGAGCGCGTCGGAATGACGGTGACGGAGCGGCCGCTCATTTCCGC
Organism: Thermobacillus sp.; assembly: GCF_003390775.1. Lineage (NCBI taxonomy): Bacteria > Bacillati > Bacillota > Bacilli > Caryophanales > Paenibacillaceae > Thermobacillus > Thermobacillus sp. The sequence goes on from NZ_QEWA01000044.1 coordinate 57,062, forward strand.
CGCCTGCTGCGCGGTCAGGATGACGTTGCCGTTGTTCGGCAGCAGATAGATCTGCTCCGCGCTGAGCGATTCGATCGCCTGCAGGAAGTCTTCCGTGCTCGGATTCATCGTCTGCCCGCCCGACAGCACGATATCGGCTTCATGCCGGAGGAAGATGTCGGCGATGCCGCCGCCCATCGCGACGGCGATGATGCCGTACGGCGCGAACTCGTGCACCTGCTCGGGCGACACGCCCTGCACGGGAGCGCCGCCCGTCAGCACTTCGGGCGCCGCCAGTTCCGGCCCGTCGCCGGCAGGCTCCCCCTGATCCAGCAGCTCGCGGTGCTGCTCGCGCATGTTCAGGATGCGGATGTCGATCAATTCGCCGTAAGGCAGCGCGAGATTGAGCACATCGCCCGGCTTGCGCGAATGGACGTGCACTTTGATGATGTCGCCGTCGTCGATGACGATGACCGAATCGCCGTCCTTCTCCAGCGCGCGGGTGAACCATTCCCGATCGAAGCGCATGCCGGCCGGCATCCGTGCGGGACGCCGGATGAAAAACTCCATGTCATACGGAAATTCGATCGATTCCGTCGCCACCCGGCTTTGCGCCGGCGCGGATTCCGCACGGCGCGCCGGACGCGCCGCGGCGGGCATCTCGACGGCTTCAACCGTTGCTTCGCCGGACAGGTACGCCGCGAAGCCCTCGTATAGGTGGACGAGCCCCTGACCGCCGGAATCGACGACCCCGACCTGCTTCAGAATGGGGAGCATATCCGGCGTCTTGAGCAGCGTCTCCCTCGCCTTCGCCAGCACCTCGCGCAGCAGCGCCGCGATGTCGGGCGTGCGGCGGGCGATCGACACCGCGTGCCGGGAGGCTTCCCGCGCGACCGTGAGAATCGTTCCCTCGACCGGCTTCACCACCGACTTGTAGGCGGTGTCGACCCCCTGCTGCAGCGCCGCGGCGAACTGCACCGCGTTCAGTTCGTCATGGCCGGCCGCTCCGCGGGCGAATCCGCGGAACAGCTGCGACAGAATGACGCCGGAGTTGCCCCTCGCGCCCATGAGAAGCCCCCGTGAAAGCGCTTCTGCGGCTGCTCCTAAAGAAAGCGACGGGCGGCTTCTCAGCTCTTGCACACCCGAACGCATCGTGAGATTCATATTGGTTCCCGTATCGCCGTCCGGCACGGGAAAGACGTTCAGCGCGTTGACCTGCTGCATGTTCCGCTCCAGCGCATCCGCGCCCGCAAACACCATTTCCGCGAATGTCTTTCCGTCCAGCACCCGCTTGCTCACCCGATTCCCTCCTACCGCGATACCCGTACGCCTTGCACGATAATGTTCACATAATCCACTTTCAGACCGGTGACTTCGTTCAATACATATTTCACGCGCGACTGCACGTTGTGCGCGACTTCCGAAATTCTCGTGCCGTAGCTGACGACGATGTACAGATCGACATGCGTCGCCTCGCCCTCCCGACGGATTTCGACACCGCGCGACAAATTTTCCCTGCCCAGAAGTTCGGCAATGCCATCCTTGAGCTGCTTGCGCGACGCCATGCCGACCAGACCGTAGCATTCCAAGGCTGCTGAGCCCGCGATCTCCGACAGCACATGATCCGACACATGGACATGACCCAGTTCAGTCTGGAGTTGCGTAGACATGGCTCCACTCCTCCTCAGGCAAGTATAGGTTAAATTCATTATAAAGATTGCACAGGCAGAATACAAACGGAAATCGCCGTTAGATCGTCCATGTTCGCCGAAAATCTCACGCAATTGGCTCCGTTCCCTCCGTTTCGATGACTTGTCCCGTGCCGACTTGCAGGTTAGAGTAAAATTAGCGTTGGGGTAAAGATTGGAAAAAGCGGACATAGAAAGAGAGCCTCTCCTTTGGTAGAGTGGAATTTGGCAAAAAAACACCCTCAAAGGAGGAGGCTCCTATGCAGCACTTT
>NZ_QEWA01000045.1:0-58369 GCF_003390775.1 Thermobacillus sp.
TCCGACTGCTCAGAAGCCAATGGCAAAGTCGCCCGACTGGAATGGCATTAAAAGGACTTAGAGGATACTGATACCAGGGATCTGGAGCAGTTCCTGAAGGAAGAAAAACTGAAACCGCTAACAAGGGATTGGCTCTTTTTTCGGTTGTGATCCAGCATCCCCAATAAGGTGCCCACGCTGACTTGACTCAGACTTCTTCCGATTGCCTATGGCCCGCGGACGCGGAGTGCGTTATACTGGTTGATACAGAGTTTCATTGTACGAAACACCGGAAGTTGATCATGGGAGGCGATCTTCCGATGGACGACGGGAAATCGACGGTCCGCGCGGTCGAACGGGCGCTGGACATTCTGCTGCTGTTCCTCGAGCGCGCCGAATGGTCGATGACCGAGATGGCGGAGCGGACCGGCCTGCACAAAAGCACGGTGCACCGCATGCTTGCCACGCTCGAACACAAAGGTTTTGTCGCGCGGGATTCGCTGACCGAACGCTACCGCATCGGCATGCGGATCTGGGAACTGGCGGCGAATCTGTCCTCCAGCGACGACCCGGCCTCCCTGCTCCTGCCCGAAATGGAGCGGCTGCGCGACATGCTCGGCGAGACGGTCAGCCTGTACGTCCGCGACGGCAAGGAGCGGATCCGGATCCAGGCGGTGCAGAGCAACCAGCCGGTCCGGCGCGTCGCTCCGGTCGGCGCCCGCCTGCCGCTCTACGTCGGCGCGTCGAGCAAGGTGCTGCTCGCCTGGGCCGACGAGGAGACGCTGCGCCTCGTGCTGGACGATCCCGCTTGGCCGGCATCCATCGACCGGACGGCGTTTATGGCGCAGCTTGAAGCCATCCGCGAGACCGGCTATGCGACCAGCTTCGAGGAGCGCGAGCCCGGAGCGGCGGCGGTGTCCGCGCCGATTCTGGACCGTGCGGGCCGTCTCATGGCCGCGCTGTCCGTCTCCGGGCCGTCCGGGCGGCTGACGCCGGAAGTGATGCAGTCGTATGTGCCGGCCATCCGGGAAGCCGCGCGCCGCATGGGCATGATGCTGGGCAAGTGATCCGCCGGCCCGGCATCTCCCGCGTTGTTGTGCAAAGGCTTTCCTGATACGATGGAAGTGTGATGGCGGACAGAGGAGGACGGATGCAAAATGGGAAAAACGAAACACGGCGGCCCGATGCGTCTGCCGAAGACGCCGAAGCCCGGACTGTGGGTCAGCCCGGTTCCGCTCGGCCTCGGCAAGGTGAAGCCGCATCACATCATGGAGACGGCCAAAACGGTATGGCGGAACCGGGACAACCTGCCCTATGCCTGGCGCATCCTGACCCAGGGCGTATGCGACGGATGCGCGCTCGGCGTCTCCGGCCTGCGGGACCGGACGCTCACGGGACCGCATCTGTGCACGACCCGGCTGAATTTGCTGCGCCTCAATACGGCGCCGGCCATCCCCGATGACATCCTGACGGCGGACACCGACGAGCTCAGGCGCATGAGCAGCGCCGAGCTGCGGGAATTGGGGCGGCTCCCTTATCCGATGATCCGCGAGCGCGGAGAGCGGCGTTTCCGCCGCGTGTCGTGGGACGAGGCGATGGACCGGATCGCGGACAAATTCCGCGCCGTCGATCCGAAGCAGGCGGCGTTCTATCTGACGGCCCGCGGCCTGACGAACGAGACGTACTACATGGCGGCGAAAACGGCGCGCTTCCTCGGCACGAACCATATCGACAACGCTTCGCGCATCTGCCATTCGCCGTCCAAGACCGCGCTCAAACGGTCGATCGGCATCGGCGCGTCGAGCTGCAGCTACACGGACTGGATCGGTACGGACGTGCTCGTCTTCTGGGGCAGCGTCGCCGCGAACAACCAGCCCGTTTCCACGAAATACATGTACGCCGCCAAACGGCAGGGCACGAAGATCATCGTCATCAATCCGTACCGCGAGCCGGCGATGGACGGCTACTGGATTCCTTCGATCCCGGAATCGGCCCTGTTCGGCACGAAGCTGGCGGACGACTGGTACCAGGTCAATATCGGCGGCGACATCGACTTCATGAACGGCGTCATGAAGCATTGGTTCGAGATGGAGAAGCGGGAGCCCGGCTCCGCGCTCGATCTCGCCTTCATCAGCAAGCATGTGAACGGCCTGGAAGAACTGCGGGCGCATGTCGCGGGGCTGGATTGGGACGACATCGAGCGCGGGTCGGGGCTTTCCCGTGAGCGGATCGCGGAGTTCGCCGAACTGCTGGCCCGCGCCCGCAGCGGCGTTTTCGTCTGGAGCATGGGGCTGACGCAGCACCGGTTCGGGACCGACAACGTGACGCAGGTGGTCAATCTGGCGCTGCTCCGCGGCTTTCTCGGCCGGGCGAAGTGCGGCCTCATGCCGATCCGCGGCCACAGCGGCGTACAAGGGTCGAGCGAGATGGGGGCCGATCCGTTCAGCCTGCCGGGCGGCGATTTCGATCCGGAGACGATTGCGCGGATCGAGAAACTGTGGGGCTTCGACATTCCGAAGTGGCAGGGCGACATTGTCGGCGTCACCCTGGAGAACGCGCTGCTGCCGGATGATCACGAGCGGCGGCTCCGGCTGTTCTACACCTCCGGCGGCAACTTCCTCGAGACGATGCCGAATCCTGACCGGATCAGGCAGTCGCTGGAGAACATCGAGCTCCGCGTCCACCAGGACATCATTCTGAATACGTCTATGCTGGCGGACGCGCGGGAGGCGGTCATTCTGCTGCCGGCCAAGACGCGCTATGAGCAGGAGGGCGGCGGCACGTCGACGTCGACGGAGCGGATGGTCTACTTCTCGCCGGAGATCCGCGGTCCGCGGATCGGCGAGGCCCGCGAGGAATGGCGCATCTTCCTCGATCTGGCGCGCCGCGTGAAGCCGGAGGAAGCGGCCCGGTCGATGAAGGCGGAGTCGGCGGACGAGATCCGGGCGGAGATTGCCCTTGCGGCGCCGAACTACGACGGCATTCAACATTTGCGGAAGCAGGGCGACTTCTTCCAGTGGGGCGGCGCCTGGCTGTGCGAGGGCGGCGTCTGCCCGACGCCGGACGGCCGGGGCCGGCTCATTCCGATCGCCTCGCCCGGCATCCGCCGCGCGGCGGGCGCTTTTCTGGCGACGACGCGCCGGGGCAAACAGTTCAATTCGATGGTGTACGGCAGCGTCGACCCGTTCAACGGCGCGCTCCGGGAAGATGTGCTGATGAGTCCCGAAGACGCGGCCGAACTCGGCATCGCGGACGGCGAAGCGGTCGTCGTCCACAACCGTTTCGGCCGGTTCTACGGGCGGCTCCGAACGGCGCCCGTCGCCCGCGGCAACCTCGAGCTGTTCTGGCCGGAAGGCAACGTCCTGTTCCCGTCCGGCGTCTATGAGCCGCACGCCGGCATACCCGAGTACAACACGGAAGTGAAGGTCGAGCAAGCCGACGTCTTCTACGCCCGCAAGGACCGCAAATACCGGACGAAGGAAGCGGAAGTGCCGGAGGAAGACGGTCTGCCTGCGGGCGCGGCGGGAGCGGGGGCGCAGCCATGCCGGACGGAATAGATCGCGCCGTCGACACCGCGTTTCCCGTATGGAGATACAGCGCTGACGGCTGGTCGGCCGGCGAAGACGCGGTGGCCGAAGAGATTCCGCTGACGGTCCGGCTGGACGGCGAAGAGTTCGTCACGGTCGTCTGCTCGCCGCAGGATACCGAAGATCTTGTGTTCGGTTTTCTCGCGGGCGAGGGGATCATCGCGTCGCCTGAAGATATCGAGCGGATCGACTGGGACGAGGCGGCCGGTTTCGCGGATGTCCGGCTGCGCCGCCGGCTGGACGGGGCGGAGGCCGATTTCGGCAGGCGCGTCATCGGCTCCTGCTGCGGGCGCAGCCGGCAGTTCTACTTCCGAAGCGACGTGCGCACGGCGCGGACTTCGATCTCGCGGGTGCGGATGCGGCCGGAGGAATGTCTGGCCGCCATGGCCGAACTGCAGCGCCGTTCGGCCGAATTCGCGCGCACGGGCGGCGTGCACAATGCGGCGCTGTGGTCGCCGGGGCGCGGGCTGATCGCGATGCGGACGGACATCGGCCGCCACAACGCGCTCGACAAGCTGCTCGGCTACTGTCTGCGGCGCGGCATACCGACCCGGGATGCGGCGATTATTTTCAGCGGGCGTATTTCCTCGGAGGTGCTGCTGAAGACGGCGAAGATCGGCGCGGCGATCCTGATCGCGAAGTCGGCGCCGACCGGCCTCGCGCTGCGTCTGGCGCACGACCTCGGCATCACGGCGGCCGGCTTCGTCCGCGGCGGCCGGATGAACGTCTACACGCACCCCGAGCGGCTCGGCGCCGCGGAGCCGTCGCAGGAGCGGCAGCCCTGAGCCGTGAACCGCGGCGGTGCGCATTCGACGTATCCGGCCTGAAATTCAATGTTCGGCCGGATATGTCTTTTCCCCTTATTGACCATATCCCCTTGGCTCAGCAAGCTGCATGACGATGCCTCAGGAATGATCGCCCCGTATCATCCGGCACGTACCTTCCTGAGCGAAGGGGATAAATTTGCGGAGACACAACCCGAACGACGGGGATACGCGAGTGGTTTCCCGGCGACTGAGCGAAGGGGATATGGTCAGAAAGCGATAAAAAAGGGCTTCCGCCCGAGCGATTGCTTGAGCGGGAAGCCCTTTTTCCGTTAAAGCGTCAGCCTGCCTGCGTTTCAGCCTCAGCCTCAGCCTGCGATCATCTGACGGAGAACCGTCTGCAGGATGCCGCCGTTGCGGTAATATTCGATGTCGACGTAGGAGTCGAGCCGGACGGTGACCGGGAACTCGAACTTGCTGCCGTCTTCGCGGGTTGCGACCACCTTGACGGTGTCGCCCGGCTTGATGTCGTTCGTCAGGCCGACGATGTCGAACGTCTCGCGGCCCGTGATGCCGAGCGATTGCCAGCTTTGGCCGTTCTGGAATTGCAGCGGCAGGACGCCCATGCCGACCAGGTTCGCGCGGTGGATCCGCTCGAAACTTTCGGCGATGACCGCCTTGATGCCGAGCAGGTAGGTGCCCTTCGCCGCCCAGTCGCGGGAGCTGCCCATGCCGTATTCCTTGCCGGCGATGACGACGAGGTTCGTGCCGTCCGCCTGATATTTCATCGCGGCGTCGTAGATCGACATCACTTCGTCCGTCGGCAGATACTTCGTCACGCCGCCTTCCGTGCCCGGCGCCACCTGGTTCCGGATGCGGATGTTGGCGAACGTGCCGCGCATCATCACTTCGTGATGGCCGCGGCGGGAGCCGTACGAGTTGAAGTCCTCGCGCTTCACGCCGTGCTCGATCAGGTATTTGCCCGCCGGGCTGTCGACCTTGATGTTGCCCGCCGGCGAGATGTGGTCGGTCGTCACGTTGTCGCCGAGCAGCGCCAGCGCGCGGGCGCCGGTGATGTCGCCGAGGTCCTTGACGCCTTCATGCAGGTTCTCGAAGAACGGCGGGTTCGCGATGTAAGTCGAATTTTCGTCCCACTCGTACGATTCGCCCTGCGGCACCGGAATCTTGTTCCAGCGCTCGTTCTGCGTGAACACGTTCGCGTATTTCGCGCGGAACATGTCCGGTGTGAGCGATTGGTTGATCGCGTCCTGAATCTCTTGCGACGACGGCCAGATGTCGCGCAGGTAGACCGGCTGGCCGTTCGGGTCGTAGCCGAGCGGATCCTTCGTCAGGTCGATGTCCACCGTGCCCGCGATCGCATAGGCGACGACGAGCGGCGGCGAAGCGAGGAAGTTCGCTTTGACCTGCGCATGGACGCGGCCTTCGAAGTTCCGGTTGCCGGACAGGACGGACGCGACTGTCAGGTCGCTGTCGGCGATCGCCTGGCTCACTTCATCCGGCAGCGGACCGGAGTTGCCGATACAGGTTGCGCAGCCGTAGCCCGCGATGTGGAAGCCGAGCTTCTCGAGCGGCTCCATCAGGCCGGCTTTCTTCAGGTAGTCGGTGACGACGAGCGAGCCCGGCGTCAGCGAAGTCTTGACGTATTCTTTCACCGTCAGGCCGCGTTCGACCGCCTTCTTCGCGACCAGCCCGGCGCCGAGCATGACGGACGGGTTCGACGTGTTCGTGCAGCTCGTGATCGCCGCGATGACGACCGCGCCGGTGCCCATCTTGGTGACCTTGCCGTTCTTGTGCTTCACTTCGACAGTCTCGGCGATCTTCTCCTCGGTAAGGCCGTAGCCGCCCTTCTCGATCGGCGTGCGGATGATGTTGTTCCACGATTCCTTCATCGCCGTCAGCTCGATGCGGTCCTGCGGACGCTTCGGACCGGCGAGGCTCGGCACGATCGTCGACAGGTCGAGCTCGATGACGTCCGAGAAGACCGGATCCGGCGTATCGTCCGTACGGAACATGCCCTGTGCCTTGTAGTAGGCTTCGACGAGCGCGATCTGCTCCTCGCTGCGGCCCGTCTGACGCAGGAAGTCGAGCGAGATGTGGTCAACCGGGAAGAAGCCGATCGTTGCGCCGTATTCCGGCGCCATGTTCGCGACCGTCGCGCGGTCCGGCAGGCTGATGTTCGACAGGCCCGGGCCGAAGAACTCGACGAACTTGCCGACGACGCCTTTCTTGCGGAGCATTTGCGTAACCGTCAGCGCCAGGTCGGTCGCCGTCGCGCCTTCCGCCAGCTTGCCCGTCAGCTTGAAGCCGATGACTTCCGGCGTGACGAAATAGAGCGGCTGGCCGAGCATGCCGGCTTCCGCCTCGATGCCGCCGACGCCCCAGCCGACGACGCCGAGGCCGTTGATCATCGTCGTATGCGAGTCCGTGCCGACAAGCGAATCCGGGAAGACGACCGTCTCGCCGTCCACCGTTTTCGTCGCCGCGACGGTGGCGAGGTACTCCAGGTTCACCTGGTGCACGATACCCGTTCCCGGAGGCACGACGCGGAAGTTCTCGAACGCCGTCTGCGCCCAGCGGAGGAAGCGGTACCGTTCACCGTTCCGTTCGAATTCGATCCGTTCGTTCGTCTCCTGCGCGTCGGGCGAACCGAACGCGTCGACCATGACGGAGTGGTCGATGACGAGGTCGACCGGCACAAGCGGGTTGATCCGCTTCGGGTCGCCGCCCGCTTTCTTCACGGTGTCGCGCATGGCCGCCAGGTCGACGACGACCGGCACGCCGGTGAAGTCTTGCAGCACGATGCGGGCGGGGATGAACGGAATCTCTTTGTCTTGCCGGCCATCTGCCCAGGTGGCCAGCAGTTTCACGTGGTCCTTCGTGATGGCGTGTCCGTCGTACTGGCGGACGGCCGCTTCGAGCAGCACCTTGATCGAGAACGGAAGCTTGCCGATGCTGCCGAGGCCTTGCTCCTCCAGCCCCTGCAGCCGGTAGTAGGCATATGTCTTGCCGCCGACTTCAAGGCTGGAGCGGATGCCGTAGGCATCTTGCTTCGCCATGGAAAGTCTCCTCCTTGCCGTATTGGGTCTCTCTGCCGCGATTCGTTTCTGCCGGACAATAATTGTTTCGTTTGGTGAAACTCAATTTCATAATCGCGCTATATTCCTAGTATATCGTCTGCAATGGTCAACGTAAAGCCTGATTTTGTCGATTCCGCGCCGTCCGACGGCAGGTACCGCCCGCCGGATTCATGAAACCGGCGCCCGGCACATATACATGAAGCGATGCTTTTCCTGCCCCGGGGAACTGCCCCGGGACCGCAGACCGCGAGCTTGAAGGGGAGGAGGGGCCGGCATGGCGCTGCAAAGCGAAGCCGGGCGACGCCCGCCGGCTTTGCACGGGTGGCGGGCAGCCGTGCACGAATACGTGAAGTGCGTGAGTGAAGCGGAGATCGATATGACCGCCGGACCGCTTACAGCCGTCGCGGAGGATGACAAGCACCTGGGCCGGCTCGAAACCCGCTTGAAGCGCATGCGCGAGCGGGAACATCGGCGCGGCGCGTTTCCCGAGCGGCACGAAGCCCGTGCGGTTCTGCTCGGCTTCCGCGAGGAAGGCCGTACGGCCGCGGTCCGCCTGCAATTGCATCTCAAGCGAAGCTTGTCCTTCGGGGAAGCCTCCTATACCGAGGAAAAAATGGAGACCGAACGCATCCGGCTCGAACTTCGAAACGGCGTCTGGCGGGTGACCGGCATCGAACCCGAGATTGCGGAGCGGCGGCGGGAACCCCCCGGCCCGGCGGCGCCGCCCGATCCGGACCCGGAGGGAACCGCCGGCCGGTCCGGGCAGGAGCAGGACGAACCGGCGATTCCGCTTCCTTATATAAACGGCCGGCTGCTGCCGCATTTCCAGAAGATGCGCGCAGGCATTCCGTACCGCCGGGATCTGGCGGCCGCGTATGCCGACCGCTGGTGGAACGAGCCGAATCCCGCGTATGAGACGTTCGAAGTGAACTGCACGAACTATGTTTCCCAGTGCCTCTTTGCAGGCCATGCTCCGATGAACTATACTGGTAGAAGAGATTCGGGCTGGTGGTACAAGGGGCGCAGCGGCGGCCGTGAGCTGTGGAGCTACAGCTGGGCGGTCTCGCATGCGCTTCAATCGTATTTGGCGAGGGGCGCGACGTCCGGCCTGCAGGCCGTTCAGGTCGAATCGCCGGCGGATCTGATGCTCGGAGACGTCATTTTCTACGACTGGGACGGCGACGGACGGTTTCAGCACAGCACGATCGTCACCGCCTTCGACAGCGCGGGGATGCCGCTCGTCAACGCGAATACGACGGCCAGCCGCCACCGCTATTGGGATTACCGCGATTCTTACGCCTGGACGGAACGGACGCGGTACAAATTTTTTCACATCTCGGACGAATTCTGATCGTCCGCGCGGCCGGACAGCGCCTGAGGCTGCAGGATAATCTGAGAACCGGAGGATGGACATGGGGGATAAAGTTCGGGTAGGGCTCGTCTACGGCGGCCGTTCCGGAGAACATGAGGTGTCGCTGCAGACCGCGTTCTCCGTGCTGCAAGCATTCGATTATGACAAATATGAAATCCAGCCATTCTATATTACGAAGCAGGGCATCTGGCATGCCGGGCCGGCGCTGTCGGCTCCGCCGGAACATATCGGCCTCATCCGTTACGACGAAGCGGACGGATCCGCGTCGGAACAGCTGCTGCTGCCCGTGTTCGAACGGATGGCCGCTCCGCCCAAGGCGCCGGCGGCAGCCGCGAAGGCGGTTCAGAAAGCCGCGCCTTCGGCATCGTCGGGCGGCAGCGGCGGCAAGCGGCTGGATGTCGTCTTTCCGCTGCTTCACGGCACGTACGGCGAGGACGGCACGATCCAGGGGCTGCTGGAAATGGCGGGCATTCCGTATGTCGGCGCAGGCGTGCTTGCTTCGGCTGTCGGCATGGACAAGGTCATGATGAAGCGGGTGTTCGCCCATGAAGGGCTGCCGCAGTGCGTGTTCCGTCATTTCACCCGGGCGCAGTGGGACAAGGATGCGCATTATTTCATCATGGAGATCGAGGTGTCGCTCGGCTACCCTTGCTTCGTCAAGCCGGCCAACCTGGGTTCGAGCGTCGGCATCTCGAAGGCCTACAACCGCGAGCAGTTGATCCAGGCGGTGGAATATGCGTTCCGTTACGACCGCAAGGTGCTTGTCGAAGAATTCGTGAACGCCAGGGAGCTGGAAGTGAGCGTGCTCGGCAACGACGAGCCCCGCGCGTCGGTCGTCGGCGAGATTGTCTCGTCGAACGACTTCTACGACTACAACGCGAAATATATCGACGGCAAATCCGTCATGAAGATTCCGGCCGACATCCCGGAGGAGACGGCTGAACAGATCCGCGAGATGGCGCTTCGCGCCTATCAGGCGATCGACGGATCGGGCCTTGCGCGCGTCGACTTCTTCCTGCGCAAGGAAGACGGCCGCATCTTCCTGAACGAAGTGAACACGATGCCGGGATTTACGCCGTTCAGCATGTACCCGCTGCTCTGGAAGGAGTCGGGGCTGCCCTATCGGGAACTGCTCGACAAGCTGATCGCGCTCGCGTTCGAGCGGCATGAAGCGAAGCAGAAGCTCGTCTACGGCGAATAAGTTGAAGGAGGGAATCCGATGGGTTTTCCGACCGAATTCAACTCCGTGTGCAAGTTCAAATCCGACCAGGAGCTGTACGAACTGCTGGAATACGGCCGGGGCAAAATGGTCAAAAGCGGATTCCGCGTCTACCCGACCGGGCAGAAAGTGATCGCCTACACGCCGGACAACCGGGCGATCGCCATCGTCAAGATCGTCGCGTCGATCGCGGAGATCAATTTCCAGGGTGAAGAAGTGACCGAGGTCGAGATGGAGCTCGTCCGCAGGCTGACGGACGAAGAATCGCGCATCCAGACGGCGCTGGCGCACGAGATGTTCTTCGGCGAGCAATCCTGACGGCCGGCGCCACGATGCGGAGCGGCGGCGTTTCCGGGCGCTCCTTCCGGCCCGTGCGGTCCGGTGCGGGACAAGCTCCCGCGGGCGGACGAGCATTTTGCGCGGGGCGTGAGGGGTGCCACTTGAAATCGTTGCCAGAATCCGTTAAGTTGGACGAAGGACAAGTCAAGGAGGAGATCGGTCATGAGCGGACTGCTTAACGGCAAGAACATCGTCGTCATGGGCGTGGCGAACGACCGGAGCATCGCCTGGGCGATCGCCCGCTCGCTCAAGGCGCAGGGCGCCAACCTCGCATTCACGTACGAGAGCGAGCGCGTGGAGGAGCGGGTACGCAAGCTCACCGAAACGATGCCGGGCTCGCTCGTCCTGCCGTGCAACGTGACGTCCGACGAAGACATCGAACGGCTGGCCGACGCGCTGCGCGAGTCGTTCGGCGTGCTGCACGGCGTCGTGCACAGCATCGCCTTCGCGAAGACGGAAGAGCTGGAAGGGCTTTATGTCAACACCTCGCGCGCGGGTTTCGCCCTGGCCCATGACATCAGCGTCTACTCGCTGACGGCGGTGGCGCAGAAACTGTATCCGCTCATGACCGAAGGCGGCAGCATCATGACGATGACCTATCTCGGCGCCGAACGGGCGATGCCGAACTACAACGTCATGGGCGTGGCGAAGGCGGCGCTCGAAGCGTCCGTCCGCTATCTCGCCGCCGACCTCGGACAATACAACATCCGCGTCAATGCCATTTCGGCCGGGCCGATCCGGACGCTCGCGGCCAAAGGGATCAAGGACTTCAACTCGATTCTGCGCCAGGTCGAAGAGAAAGCGCCGCTGCGGCGGACGACGGACGCGGAGGAAGTCGGCGACACCGCGATGTTCCTGATGAGCCATCTGTCGCGCGGCATTACGGGCGAAGTCATTTACGTGGATAACGGCTATCATATTGTCGGCGTGTGATCCGTTAATTCGCCATGTTCATTGCCATCATCCTGCTCATCATCCTCGGACTGATCGCCGCCGTCTTCGGCAGCATCGTCGGGCTCGGTGGCGGCATCATCATCGTGCCGTCCCTCCTTCTGTTCGGCCCGATGCTGACCGGCGAGCCGATCGGGCACAGCACGGCTGTCGGCACATCGCTGGCGGTGCTGATCGTCACCGCGCTCGCTTCGACGCTGAGCTACATGAAGGACAAGCGCGTCGATTTCCGCATCGCGTGGCTGCTCTTCGCAACCAGCGGACCGGCGGCGATGCTCGGCTCCGCCTTGACCGGACAATTGCAGGGCGGCCCGTTCCGGATCGTGTTCGGCGTCTTCATGCTGCTTATGGCACTGCTGCTCATGCTGCGCGATCGGATGAAGCCGTCCTCGCGGGCGTGGCCGATGCGCCGCGTCTGGACCGACGCCGCCGGGAACGAGCACGAGTACGGCTTCGCGCTGCTGCCCGGGCTCATCGTCGGTTTCGGCGTCGGTCTCGTCTCCGGGCTGTTCGGCATCGGCGGAGGCTCGCTGTTCGTGCCGGTCATGGTGATCCTGTTCCGGTTTCCGCCGCATGTGGCGACCGCGACTTCGATGTTCACAATCTTCCTGTCGTCGCTGCTCGGCAGCGGCGTGAAGGCGGGGCTCGGCGAGATCGACTGGCTGCTGGCGGCGGCGCTGCTCCCCGGTGCCTGGATCGGCGGCAAGATCGGCGCCTGGATCGCCCGGCGCATGTCCGGCCGGGGTCTCCTGTGGCTGCTGCGCGTGACGCTGCTCGTGCTGGCGGTCCGCATGATATTCGAAGGAATTCAATCACTGTAGGCTATCAATGGGCGGGCGTACCGCTTGATCAAGCGTTCTTTTCGGACGGAAAGGGGGGGAGATCATGAACGATACGGACAGCCGGCAGGTCATCGGCCGTAAGAGCTTCGCCGCCGTGGCGATCAACTGCGCGGCGAAGGCTGGCGAATGGATCAAGACGAAGGTGGGCGGCTACGCCAGCCTGAATCAGAAAACGTCGCACCACGACCTCGTGACGGAAGTGGACAAAGGTTCGGAGAACCTGATCCGCAGCCTCATTCTGACGCACTTTCCGGACCATGCCGTTCTCGGGGAGGAAGGCGTCGAACCGGGGCCGGCCGCGTCGGCGGCGGCGCTCGAAGAAGTGAAGGATGCGGAATATCTGTGGATCATCGACCCGATCGACGGGACGACGAACTTCGTGCACGGATTTCCTTTCTTCTCCGTCTCGATCGCGCTGGCGCACCGGGGCGAGGTCATCCTCGGCGTCGTCTACGATCCGTCGAAAGACGAGCTGTTCATCGCGGAGAAAGGCAAGGGCGCTTACGTCCACGGCCGGCGCACCCGGGTGTCCGGCGAGACCGGCCTTAGGGAGAGCCTCGTCGCAACGGGCTTTCCGGCCGACCGTGACGGCGCGCTCCCGCTCAACATGCGCCAGCTTGAGGCTGTCGTGCCCCGCGTGCGGAACGTGCGCACGGCCGGGTCGGCGGCGCTGCATCTGGCTTATGTGGCCGCGGGCCGGCTCTCCGCCTTCTGGGAGATCGGCCTGAACAGCTGGGATATCGCGGCAGGCGCGCTGCTCATCCAGGAGTCGGGAGGCGTCGTCACCGATCTGGACGGCAACCCGTACCATCTCGGCGTGCGCAATATCGTGGCGTCGAACGGCGCCGTGCACGACGAACTTCTGGCCGTGCTCCGCTCGGCGGCGGAATAACGGATCGGGCGCTTCCCGATACTACACGGGCACGATTGCATCGTCATCCAATCGGCATCTTGCGGGAAGGTGAAGCGCATGGAAGGACGGGAAGGACGGCAGGCCGGCGGCCGCGCTCCGCACGATGCGGAAGCGGAGCGGGTGCTTGCGGAGCAGCTGACGGACGGCCCGCTCGATGAGTCGGGCCGCGAGGAGCGCGTCCGGGCAAGCCTGCCGCCGAAGTACGAAGTGCGGATCCGGATGGAGTACGATCCGATCGTGGAAGAGACGAAGCGGTACCGCAGCATGGCGCGCGAGATCGACGGCCGCTACGACCGCTTCATGATCCGGATGGATGCGGACGCCCCGGACGAGGAACGGACAGACGGACAGAACGGAGAAGGGCAGGATGGAGAGCGGTAGACCGCTCTTCATCCTGCCTGTTTTTTTGCCTGCGGGACGGCGATGCGGCCGTCTGCCGCCACGGGCGCCGGCTGCTTCCGTCCGTCGTCCCGCTGCGCGTCCGCGCGCCCTTCGGCCAGGGACGGATCCGTCCGGCAATCGGCATTGAGCCGCGCCCCGCCTTCGATGACGTATCCCGCGGCCGCCACGTCGCCGTTCATTTCGCCGGATGCCAGGAGGGTGAACCGGCCGTGCGACTTCACGCTGCCGAACAGCTTGCCGGCAACGGTCACGCTCCGCGCCTCGACGTTGCTGCGGACGACACCGGACTCGCCGATGACGACGTCGCCGCGGCAGACGATTTCGCCGCTGAATTCGCCATCGATCCGGAGGCCGGCATCGCATTCGATGCGTCCTTCGGAAGAAGTGCCCCGGCCGATCAGTGTGTCGGTCACGGGAATCGAACGTTTCCTCCGCATGCTAATCCTCCTTCACGAGTTCCAGATAGTTGAGCGGGTTCACGCTCTCCCCATCCGCTTCGACTCCGAAATGCAGATGCGGCCCCGTACTCCTGCCGGACGAACCGAGCGCGCCGATCCGTCCGCCCCGCTTCACGGCGTCGCCGGGCTCCACCTCGACGGCCGACAGGTGATAGTAGAGGCTGCGCAGCCCGTTTCTGTGCTTGATGACGATGTAGCGGCCGCGGCTTGCGTCGGAGCCGGTATCCTCCACCATGCCGTCTCCGGCGGCATACACCGGATCGCCCTTCCGCCCGGCGATGTCGATGCCCGCATGGAAGGCGGTCTTCCCGGTGTACGGATCGCGGCGGTAGCCCCAGGTCGAGGTGATGCGGCGGGAGCGGGTCGGCCAGGCGGACGGCAGGGCGTCGGCCTCCAGCTTCCGCCGCCGCGCCTCTTCGATCTTGTAGGCCATCGACCGGTCCAGATCGTCGATCATGCCCGAAATGGTGCGGAAATCGGGCTCGTCCGCATTCAGCATCCGGATCATGTCGGCGGCGGTCACTTCGGGCGGGGCGTGCACGTCCGCCGTATCCGCATCTCCGGCCGTATCGGCTCCGCTCAAGCCGGTTGCGCCGACCGGCGGCGCATCCCCGTCTCCTCCGTACCGTTCAAAAAAATCTTCCAGCCTTCGCTCCAATTCGTGCAAATCGCGAAGCCGCGCCTCAAGCTCGCCCTGCTGGTCGGACAGTTCCCGCACCTCCGCTTCCAGCGCGCGGATCTGCCCGTCTTTCGCCGCGATGGCTTCCTGATGGCGGACGGTCTGCTCGGTCAGCTCCCGCTCAAGCGCCGCAAGCTGCCAGGCCGCGCGCGCCTGCAGCAAAGCCAGGCAGGCGGCGAACAGCAGGAGCAGCGCCGCGGGCGCGGCGACGACGAAGCGCCGCCGCATCCGGAACTGGCGGACGCGTTTGTCGGGGCCGCGCATGACGATCAGCGACCACCGGGTCGAAACTCTGTCCCTCAAGTCACGGCGCCCCTCCCCGTCCGGTGATGGTTTGAACGTTCACTAGTTATTTATTCCTGTCCGGTGGGAAACATGTCACGGGACAAGGGCATACTACAGAGACGACTTTCGCCAGGAAAGGAGCGGTTGCATGGTCTGGCCGTGGCTGTTGGCGGCTGTTGTCGTCTGGTGGGCGGAAGCCGCCGTTGTGCTCGCAGCGGAGCATCGCCGTCCGGCGCATGCCGCGGCATGGCTGCTTGTTCTGCTGGCGCTGCCGATCGTCGGCATCCTTCCGTTTCTGCTTGCAAGGGGAAAGGTCGGCCTGGGAGACTCCCGTGACCGCAAGCCGGCAAAGCGTTCTTCCGCCGGAGCGGATGGCGCTTTCCCCGGGGATGAGCGGCTGAAGCGGGCGCTCAGGCGGATGTCGGATGCGCCGATCACCGGATGCAACGGCACCGAGATTCTGACGGACGGCGAAGAGGCGTTCGCGTCGATTTTCGATATGATCGGGAAGGCCGAGCATCATATTCATCTGGCCTATTACATTCTGCGCGACGACGGCGTCGGACGGCGGTTCCGGGACGCCCTGATCCGCAAGGCGAAGGAAGGCGTGCAGGTGAGGCTCATCTACGACGGCTTCGGCAGCTGGAAGCTGCCAAAGTCGTATATCCGCGAGCTGACGGAAGCCGGCGTGCGGGTGCGGTGCTTCCTCCCGCTCGGCGCCGCGCTCAGAAGCCGCCGGATCAACCACCGCTACCATCGCAAAATCGTCATCATCGACGGCAAGTCCGGATTTACGGGCGGCATCAACATCGGCGACGAATATTTGGGGCTGGACAAAAGGCTCGGGTTCTGGCGGGATACGCATCTGCGGGTGGAAGGGGACGCCGTCTGCGACCTGCAGAACATTTTCGTCCGCGACTGGGAGCTCGCTTCCGGGGAGGCGCTTTACGATCCGGCTTACTGGCCGCCGCATGCGTGCACGTCGCACGAACGGGTGCAGATCGTCTCGTGCGGGCCGCGCCTCGGCGGGAACGAGATTTACGACGGGCTTCTCGCCGCGGTCGGTGCCGCACGGGAGCGCATCTGGATCGCGACGCCGTATTTCGTCCCGGATGCCGGCCTGACGGCGGCGCTGCGGACGGCGGCCGCGGGCGGCGTGGACGTGCGCCTGATCGTGCCGGGCATCGCCGACACGCGGTTCGTACTGGCCGCGACGCTGTCCCACGCGGCCGATCTGCAGGCCGCGGGCGTGCGGGTGTACCGCTATCAGAAAGGGTTCATCCACGCGAAGGTAATGATCGTCGACCGGCTTCTCGCGTCGGTGGGGACGGCAAATCTGGACATGCGCAGCTTCTACAGCAACTATGAGCTGAGCGCGCTGCTGTTCGACGAGAAGCCGATCGGACGGCTGGAGCGGGACTTCCTCAAGGATCTTGCGGATTCGCGCGAGGTGACGGCGGAGGAGCTGCGCGGGCTGACGGCCGGCGCAAGGGCGGGGCGGGCGATGGCGCGGCTGCTGTCGCCGCTGCTGTAGCCGCAGCAGCAGCCGCAGCAGCAGCCGCTGCTGCAACCGCCGATGCAGCCCGTCTTCACCCCTGGCGCCCCCGGATAAATTCGAAGATCGGCCGGAGGTTCTGCTTCGGCGCCAGCTCCAGCAGATCGCCCAGCCGGGCGAGGCGCGGCCCGATCGTGTGCAGGTTGAAGTCCGCCGGACGGACGTCCGCCCGCACCTCGTCCCATGTAAGCGGCGTCGAGACGGACGCCGCCGGACGTGCGCGCGGCGTGTAAGGGGCGGACAGCGTTTTGCCGGCGTAATGCTGCAGGTAATCGAAGTAGATCAGGTCGCCGCGGTTTTTTTTCAACCGTTCAATGGTGAACAGCTTCGGGTGCCTGCTGACCAGATACTCGCCGACGAACCGGCCGATGGCGCGCAGCTCGTCGAACGTCAGGTCGGGCTCGACCGGCACGACGATCTGCACGCCCGTCGCGCCGGACGTCTTCGGCACGGACGCGATGCCGAGGGAGCGGAGCAGCTCCCCCGCCAGCCACGCCGCCTCCATGATGCGCGGTTCCTCCTCCCGCGACGGGTCGAGGTCGATCACCCATTCCGTCGGGCGCAGCGGCTCGCCGATCCGGTCGAACGAGGCGTGGAATTCGAGGCAGGCGAGGTTGCCGAGCCAGATGAGCGTCGGCAGCGAATCGAGCACGACGTAGCGGATGCCGTTCTGCTCGGCCGTCCGCACGAAGGGGGGAAGCGGTTCCGGGGCGTTCTTTTGATAGAAAGACTTGCCGTGGATGCCGTTCGGGTACCGGATGACGGTCAGATACCGCCCTTCGCAGTGCCGGATGAGGTGGGGAGCGAGCTCCGCCAGCTTCTCCAGATAGCGCAGTTTCGTAATGCCGGCTTCCGGCCAGAGCACCCGGTCCGGATTGCTGATGGACAGCCGTTCGCCCTGCACCGTAATCGTTCCCGTCGTTTTGACCGCCATGCACGCCCCTCCTGTTTCGTTTCGTCACTTTCGGGAAAATATGATACTGCCCCCAGTATTGCCGCTGCCGGCGAAACTATCCGCTTTGCATGGAATGGGCGGGACGGCAGCGGCGTTCCGTTCGAAATTGCCGGGGCAGATCCGATCCCGTACAAGGAGGCGCGCGCATGGAACCGATCGTGCCGTTCGAGCCGGTCGCGGCGGACGACATTCCGGCGGGGCCGCAGTGGGCCGCCCAGATCAAATGGGACGGCGTGCGCATGCTCGTCTACTTCGACGGCGCCTCCACGAAGCTTGTAAACCGCAGGCTGCACGAGCGGACGATGCAATATCCCGAGCTGGCCGACGCACGGCGCTACTGCCGGGCGAAATCGGTCATCCTCGACGGCGAGATCGTCGCTTTCGACGCCGCCCGCCCGTCCTTCCACGAGGTGATGCGCCGGGACGGCATCCGCAATGCGCAGGCCGTGCCCGCCGCCGTCCGCGAGATCCCGGTCACGTACATGGTGTTCGACATCCTGTACCTGGACGGCGAATGGGTGACCGGGCGCAGCCTCGAAGAACGCCAGCGGCTGCTGGCCCGCGCCGTTGAACCCGGAGCCGGCGTCCGGCTCGTCGAGAACACGGCCGACGGCGAGAAGCTGTTCGACGTGATGAGAAAGCACGGCATGGAAGGCATCGTCGTGAAAGACCTCGCCAGCACCTACGCGGTCGGCGGCAAGGACGGCCGCTGGCGCAAGATCAAGGTGCGGCGCGACCTGACGGCCGCCGTGGGCGGCGTCACGTATGGCGGCGGCCGGGTGAACGCGCTGCTGCTGGGCCTGTACGACGGGCAGGGCCGCCTGCACTACATCGGCCATGCCGGATCGGGCCGGCTCACCGGCCGGGACTGGGCGGACATCACCGCCGCGGCGGAGCTGCTCCGCACGCCGGACTGCCCGTTCGCGGCGAAGCCGCCGCGCAGCGCCGGCGCGGTCTGGATCCGGCCGATGCTGACGGCGAAGGTCCGCTACCTCGAATGGACGGCCGGCCGAACGCTCCGGCAGCCGGTGATCGAGGCCGTCAGTGCGGGGTTTGGAACGGACTGCACGTTCGACCGGCTCGACGAAACGACGGTTTGAGCAAGACCCGGTACTGTGGTAACGTTAAGATGAAGAAATATCTGCTCAAGCAAATTGAACCGGTCTGAACCGGAACAGCGAAGGCAAGGAGGCGATGCCGCATGACCCCTGTCCAGCAACTCGCTTTGCGCAAATCCGCCTTTTCCCCGTCCGGACGCCGGGACGCCGTCAGGCGGGACGAGCCGTCCGAAGCGGGAGCGCGGAGCGGCGCCCTGTCCGCCTTCGACCGGTTCATCCACTACGGTCTGCTCGTCATCGGCAGCGTGCTGGCGGCCGTCGGTCTGGAACTGTTCCTGCTGCCGAACGGGGTGGCGACCGGCGGCATCGCCGGCGCCTCGATCCTCGCGGCGCATCTGACCGAAATGCAGCTCAGCCTCGTGCTGTTCCTGTTCAATCTGCCGTTTCTGCTGAGCCGGACGGCAACGAACCGGCGCCATGCGCTGCGGATGCTGCTGCCGCTCGTGCTGATCGTGCTGTTCACGCACTACCTGCACCCGGTGCCGGCGGTCTCCGACGACCCGCTGGCCGCCGCGCTGGGCGGCGGCACATTCCTCGGCATCGGCATCGGCCTCATCCTGCGGCAGGGCGGCAGCTTCGACGAGCTCGCCGCGTCCGCGCCGCTCAGGCCGGCTTTCCGCCGGTTCGACGCCGGCACCGTCATCTTCCTGGCGAACCTGGCCATTCTGCTGCTCGCCGGGCTCGTGTTCGGCATCAGCCAGGCGCTCTATTCGATCATCGCGCATGTGCTCGCCTATTTCATGCTGGAAGCGGGGTATTCCGGCATGTCGCCCGTCAAGCGGATCCGGGTCCGCAGTACCATGCTGGTCCGGCTGCGGGAAGCGGCGGATCGGGGCTTGCGGGTCCGCTGGATCGAGACGGGCGACGGGGAGACGGCGGTCCTCGACGTCTACCGGCGCGATGTCAAGGCGCTGCGCCGCCTGCTCGCCGCGATCGACCCGCAGGTCGAGATCGAAGGGGTGCGGCATGACGAGGCGCGGCGGCTAAGGCCGTTTGTGTAAGGGCATGCGCAGGGCGGCATGCCATAGGGTGCATAAATGCACCTCATTTTCGGTCGGGATGGAAGTACCGGCGATTATGGTGCAAATATGCACCATATATAAAGCTTTCCGGGCTTTGATGGACGCATCTGGTGCAGATTTGCACTATATTGGGCCAAAGCGGGGTTTAAATACCCCATTATGGTGCAAATTTGCACCACAATGGCGAAAGAGCAAAGAGCCGGTCAACGGACCGACTCTTTTTCTTTCTTCTTGCCGCTTGTCTTGCGACGGGTCCCTTTGCCCGTGCCGCCCGCTGCGCCTTCTGCGCCCGCCGCGTCCGCCGTCGCCGCCGGTCCCGCCTTCGGCGCTCCCGCCGCTTCGAGGCTCGCCTGGAGGGCGGCCATCAGATCGATGACGTTCGTCCGCTCCTGTTCCGGCGCGATGTGCACCTCTTCGCCCGCGATTTTCGCCTGGATCGCCTCCATGAGCCGCCCCCGGTACTCATCCTTGTACTTCTCCGGCTCGAACGGGCCCGTCAGGTGGTCGATCAGCATCGTCGCCATTTCGAGTTCCTTCTCGTTCACGGCCGTATGCTCCGGCAGCCCCGGCACCTGGTGAACGGGCCGCACTTCGTCGGGATAGGCGATCGTCTCCATCACCAGGCAGTTCTCGATGAAACGGATGGCGGCGAGGCTGCCTTTCGAGCGGATCGACACGTTCGCGATGCCGATCCGTCCGGTCCGCTTCATTGCCTCCAGCAGCAGGCTGTAGGCGCCGGCGCCCGCCTGATCCGGCGCGAGATAGTATGACCGTTGGAAATAGATCGGGTCGATCTCCCGCATGTCGACGAAGTCGAGGATGCGGATCGTTTTCGACGTCTCCGCGGCCAGCGCGTCCAGTTCTTCCTTCTCGAACAGCACGAACCGTCCTTTCTCGTATTCGTACCCTTTCGCGATGTCCTCGGCCGCCACTTCCTTGCCGCAGTTCTTGCATGTCCGTACATAGGCGATCGGCCCGCCGCACTCCCGGTGAATCATCCGCATCGCAATGTCCTTGTCCTCGACGGCGGCGAACATTTTGACCGGCACGTGCACGAGACCGAAGCTGATCGCGCCTTTCCACACCGTATGCATGCCCGTCCCTCCTTTTTCGGGAAAAAAGAATCTCTGAAACGCACCTTCCTGCTAACCATCGTGCCCAACATGCATGAAAACCAACCGCAGAGGGCATATTTTGTGCGTATCCCGCAGCGGATGGAAGGAGGACTCACGGATGACGGATCGGCCGGAGGGACATCCGGAACGATTGCAGGACGGCGACCATGAAGGCCGCGCGGAAGCGGAGATGGATATCGACCGGATGGTGAACGAAGGTCTCGGGGGCGGCTATGTGTCGCCGGTGAAGAACGGCAAAATCGGCGAAACGACAACGGATACGATGGACGACCTGGAAGGAGGTTGACCGGCATGCGCATCGGCGCGAAGAATGTGAAACGGCTGACCTGGCTGTCTTGTCTCGCCGCCTTGCTGGTTCTTGCGCTGCTCGCCGGCTGCGCGGAGATGAAGCGCGGGAACGGCGCAGACGGCGACGGAGGCATCCGCGCGAAACAGGCCGGAGAGAAGAACGAACGCGGCGTCCGCATGCAGTCGAAACGGGACGATACGCCGAACCTCGCGGACGGGCCGGAACGCAAGCTGCGCGAGCCGAAGCCGCTGACGCTGGCCGACCTGCGCGCGAAATATCCGAGCACTTTCGTGCTGCAAGGGTCCGGAGACAAGCGCGAAGTGGCGCTGACGTTCGACGACGCCCCGGACGACGTGTTTACGCCGCGCGTGCTGGACGTCCTGAAGCGCGAAGGGGTGAAGGCGACGTTCTTCTGCGTCGGCAACCGGATCGAGGCGCACCCGGACGTCATGCGGCGGATCGTCGCGGAAGGGCATGTCGTCGGCAACCATTCCTACAGCCACGCCAATCTGCCGAAGCTGTCCGACGAGCGGTTCCGCGAGGAAATCCGCAAAACGGACCGGCTGATCCGGCAATATACCGGCTATACGCCGAGCTTCGTCCGGCCGCCGTACGGCAACATCACCGAAGAGCAGATCAAATGGCTGGCGAGCCAGAAGCGGAAGATCGTGGGCTGGAACGTCGACTCGCTCGACTGGAAATCGTTAAGCCGCGAGGAGGTCGCGACGAACATTCTGGCGCATGTGAAGCCGGGGTCGATCATTCTGCAGCATTCGGCCGGCGGGACCGGCGAAGACCTGACAGGCACCGTCGAGGCGCTGCCCGAGGTCATCGCCAAGCTGCGCAAAGACGGCGTTCGGTTCGTCACGATTGATCGGATGCTGGGCATTCCGAAATAGCGCGGGGTCACGGCGGGCTGAAATTCGGGACCGGATGCGGCGGCAACCGGGAGCGGGCCGGGGCGCGGGCACAAGATGTCCGGGACGCGGCGATCGCTGCCGGCTTTCTCTTTTTTTCTTCACGGCGAAAAGTTAAAATAATAGATGTCAGTCCAAACGCCGTGGAAGGGAAGACAATCGATGGCCTCACAGCAGCATTCCGGCCTCAGGCCGGCAGAAATCACAAAACGCATCGTCATGCTGACGATCGGCGCCGTCCTGATGGCCGTTGCGCTCGAAATTTTTCTTGTTCCCAACAATGTCATCGACGGCGGCATCACCGGTATTTCCATTATTTTGCACGAACTGACGGGCGTGCCGCTCGGGCTTTATCTGTTCTTCATCAATCTCCCCTTTCTGTTCCTCGGGTACAAACAGATCGGCAAGACGTTCACCCTCTCGACGCTCTACGCCGTTTCGGTGATGTCGCTCTGCACATTCCTGTTCGAACCGATCGCGCCGCTCACGATCACGAAAATTCTGGCCGCAATCTTCGGCGGCGTCATTCTCGGCGTCGGCGTCGGCCTCGTCATCCGGTTCGGCGGTTCGATGGACGGCACCGAGATCGTGGCGATTCTCATCAACAAGAAGACGCCGTTCTCGGTCGGCGAAGTCGTCATGTTCTTCAACTTCTTCATCTTGACGTCAGCCGGATTCGTGTTCGAATGGGACAGCGCCATGTATTCGCTGATCGCGTATTTCATCGCGTACAAGGCGATCGATATTACAATCGAGGGGATGGACGAGTCGAAGGCGGTCTGGATCATCAGCGACGCCGCGACGGAGATCGGTTCGGCCATCATCAACCGGCTCGGACGGGGCGTTACCTATCTGGCCGGTGAAGGCGCGTACACGGGAGACAGCAAGCGGGTGATCTTCTGCGTCATCACGCGGCTGGAGGAAGCGAAGCTGAAGTCCATCGTGCAGGAAATGGATCCGACCGCGTTCCTGGCCATCGGCAACATCCACGATGTGAAAGGCGGACGGTTCAAGAAGAAAGATATTCACTGATGCGGACGGTCGGCGCGCGGAACCTGATCGCGGCCTTTGTTGATCGCCCATGGCCCGGCCGCTATAATAAGTGCGTATTGACGGTCAGGGAGAAGGACGGTGAACGGCCGTGAACGATCAGAAGATGGATGCCGCGCAGGCGGTATGGCGCGCGGAAGATGAGAACGGCACGGCGCGGCTGGCCGAACGGCTCGCGGGCTGGGCGGCTCCGGGCACGGTCATTGCGCTGGACGGCGATCTGGGGGCGGGCAAGACGTTCTTCTCGCAGTCGTTCGCCCGGGCGCTCGGCGTGCGGGAAGTCGTGAACAGCCCGACGTTCACGATCATCAAGGAATATGAGGACGGGCGGCTGCCCCTGTATCATATGGACGTCTACCGGCTGTCGCAGGACGAGGCGGACGAGCTGGGGCTGGACGATTATTTTTATGGACAAGGCGTTGTGCTGGTGGAGTGGGCGAGTCTGATCCCGGATCTGCTTCCGCCCGCGCATCTGGCGATTGCGATTGAACATGCCGGAGGCAGCGCGCGCACCATCCGTCTGACCGGCGCGGGCCGGCCGTATGCGGATTGGTGCCGGCGGCTGGCGGAGGAAGGGGTGTGCGGCGAATGACGAACATCGCATCCGCCGGTTTTGGCAAGCCGGTATTGGCGCTCGATACGTCGACCTCCGCGCTCTGCGTCGCCGTTGTCGGGGAAGGCCGCGTGCTTGCGGACGACCGGTCGATCGTGGAGCGCAGCCATTCGGTGCTGGCCGTGCCGATGGTGAAGGACGTGCTCGCCGCGGCGGGCGTGACGCCGGACAAGCTCGGCGGCATCGCCGTCGGCTGCGGCCCGGGGTCGTACACCGGCGTGCGGATCGCGGTGACCATCGCGAAGACGCTGGCCTGGGCGTGGGGCGTGCCGCTCGCCGGCGTGTCCAGCCTCGAGGCGCTGGCGCTTGGCGCGGCCGGCGACGGCGGAACGGAAGCGGATTCCGCTCCCGAATGGATCGTGCCGCTGATGGACGCGCGGCGGGGCCAGGTGTACACCGCCCGGTTCGCATCCGGCGGCGGCTGGCGGCGGCTCGCGGCCGACGGCATCCGGCTCATGCGGGAATGGGCGGATGAGCTGGCGGAGCAGGCGGAAAGCCAGGGGGAGCGGGAGCGCCCGCGCCGCATCCGGTTCGTCGGCGACCCGTCGCTGCACCTGGCGAGCATTGAACAGCTCGGGGAGCGGCTGAACGGCCGCGTGCGGATCGAAGTCTGCCCGACCGTCATGGAAGGTCGATCCATTGCGGAGCTCGGCATCCGGCGGCTCGCCGCGGGCGAAGCCGACGATCCGCATGCATTGGTGCCCAACTACACGCAGCTCGCGGAAGCGGAGGCGAAACTTCTCGCCGGGCGGCAGGAGGGATGACGATGGGGGAACGCGCGCGTGAAGCGCAAGGCAGCGGCGACAGCGCCGTGAAGGTGCCGGAGTTCCGCCCGATGCTGCTGTCCGACGTGCCGGCGATTACGGCCATCGAGCGGGAAGCGTTCACGGTGCCGTGGTCGGCGGAAGCGTTCGTGAACGAGATCCGGCACAACCATTTCGCCCGGTACACGGTGATGGAGCTGGATCAATCGATCATCGGCTACGGCGGCATGTGGGTCATCATGGACGAAGCGCACGTGACGAACATCGCGGTGCGCGCGCAGTACCGCGGGCGCGGCTACGGCGAGATGCTGCTGCGCCGGCTCATGCAGACGGCCAGGGAACAGGGCGCCCGGTCGATGACGCTGGAGGTCAGGGTGTCGAACGAAGTGGCGCAAAACCTTTATCGCAAACTGGGGTTCAAACAGAACGGGATCAGACCCCGCTACTACACCGACAATCAGGAGGACGCGTACATCATGTGGGCGGATCTCGCATCCGGAGGCGGAACGACATGACGGCGGCCCGCACATGCGGCTCCGGGGGCGGCGTCATACTGGCCATCGAGACGAGCTGCGACGAGACGTCTGCCGCCGTCGTACGCGGCGGCAAGGAAGTCCTGAGCAACCTGGTGTCCAGCCAGGTCGAGACGCACCGCCGGTTCGGCGGCGTCGTGCCGGAGATCGCCTCGCGCAAACACGTGGAATCGATCACGCTCATGATGGAGCAAGCGGTGGCCGAGTCCGGTCTGTCGCTCAAGGATGTCGACGCCGTCGCGGTGACGCAGGGTCCGGGGCTGGTCGGCTCGCTGCTGGTCGGCCTTGCGGCGGCCAAGGCGCTGGCGCTGGCGCTGGACGTGCCGCTGATCGGCACGCATCATATCGCGGGGCATATTTACGCCAACCGGTTGATCGGCGAAATGCTCTATCCCGCGGTGGCGCTCGTCGTCTCCGGCGGGCACACCGAACTGGTCGTTCTCGAGCGGGAAGGAAGCTTCCGGATCATCGGCCGGACGAGGGACGACGCGGTCGGCGAGGCGTACGACAAGGTGGCGCGGGCGCTCAATTTCCCGTATCCGGGAGGGCCGCACATCGACCGGCTGGCGATGGAGGCGGACGACGTGAACGAGCTGCCGCGCGCATGGCTGGAGCCCGAATCGTACGACTTCAGCTTCAGCGGTCTCAAATCCGCCGTGCTCGCCGAGATCAACAAGGCGCGGATGAAGGGCGAGCCGCCGATGCGGCCCGCCCTGGCGCGCGGATTTCAAGAATCGGTCATTGACGTGCTCGTGACGAAAGCGCTGCGCGCGGCGGAGGAATTCGGCGCCCGGCAGCTGCTTCTGTGCGGCGGCGTCGCCGCGAACCGCGGGCTGCGCGGGACGTTGACGGCGGCCTGCGAGGCGCGCGGACTGCCGCTACTCATCCCGCCGCTCTCGCTCTGCACGGACAACGCCGCGATGATCGGCGCCGCCGCCCATCTGAAATGGGTGCGCGGCGAATTTACGCCGCTCGACGCGAAAGCCGATCCGCTCCTGTCCCTTGAAGCGTGGTCGGTGAAAGATTAGAACGAAAGCCCGGCCGGTGCGGCCCAATCCGCATCCGCCGGGCTTTATCGTCACTTGAAGAACAGGAAGTGGGTCGGCAGCTTGCGCAGCTCGCCGTCGGACGGTTTGTTGATGACGCGGCCGTTGAACACGAGCGATGACGAGCCGCCGCCGTCGAGATTGTAGGCGTCTTTCACGCCGTACCTTTCCAGCAGAATTTGCAGCTCCTCCAGCGTGGCGCCGGAGCTGCCTTTCTCGTCGTAACCGTCCACGACGAGAATGAGCAGC
Organism: Thermobacillus sp.; assembly: GCF_003390775.1. NCBI lineage: Bacteria > Bacillati > Bacillota > Bacilli > Caryophanales > Paenibacillaceae > Thermobacillus > Thermobacillus sp. The sequence continues at coordinate 26,136 of NZ_QEWA01000045.1, forward strand.
TGGTCGTCCTTGTAGTTGGCGATCACGGTGCGCGGCGCGCGCCGGGGCGTCGTCTTCCATTTCTCCGGAATGGGCTGGGGGCGGCCGTTCTTCATCAAGATCGGCACGAACGACGCGCCGAACTGCGGGTTCAGCTTGTCCAATTCTTCCTGCGACTTAAACTTGCCGCCGATCAGCTGCATCTTGTCGTTCATGCCCACGAAGAACAGGTCTTTGTAGGACGCTTCAAAACCCGATACATACTTGCCGTTGACGATCGTCGTGCTGAGCGGATAGCGCTTGCCCTTCTTGTCCGCGAAGCCTCCCGCGTTCACGCCGGCGACGGCGCCCAGCCGCTTGACGGCAGACAGCGTCGTCTCCGCGCCGCCGTACGTGTCCTTTCCGAGCACCATCCTCATCGCCTGGTTCGATTTCAGCTTCACCTTCAGGGCGTATCCGTTGAAATGCTGCGCCTTCACATGAAACAACTGCGCCGTTATCCGGTTCGAGCGCACCTCTTCGACCGGCGTGCCGAGTCTTGCCGTGATGCGCCGGTCGTAGATCGCGTAAGGCTTGCCGACCTGGGCGGCCGCAAGTTTCGCGAGCCGTCCGGCTGCGGCGGACGCTTTGTCGAACAGTTCCGCTTCCTTTCGAATCGATTCGTTCGTCTCGCCGGCCAGCCCGATCGCCTTGTCGAGTCCGGACGCGACGCGTTCCGTCAATGTTCCGGCTGCCGGAGGGGCCGGCAGATTGAACTCCGGATACGCTTCATCCGACAGGGAGAGCGTCAGGCCGGGGCCCGCAGCCGCCAGCCAGATCCCCATCCCGAGAAAAGGAGCGGCGGCCAGCAGAAACAATCGATGGATCGTTCGCGGCTGCAACAGACGGTTCATTTCAACACATCCAGCTGTTTCTGCAATTCTTCCAGCTTCGCCTTCACTTCATTGAGCTGCGTATAGAGAAGATTGCTGTTGTCCGTATCTTCGTTCGCGTTGTCGCGGGCGAACGTCAGCAGTTCGTTCAGCGCGTTCACTTTCGCTTCGACGGTGTCGATCTCGGCGCGAAAAGAGGCTTCGAGCTCGGTCATCCGCGTTTCGACTTCCTGCTGCATGGCTGCAATCTTCGCCGCCGTCTGCTGTTCGATGTCGGCCGTCATGCGGGCTTGCAGCTCGCCGGCGTACCATGCGGCGCCGGCAGCTCCGCCGGCTATCAGAAGAAGCCAGATGATCGTCAGCAGGAGGACGGCCGCTTTCGAGGCGGATCGGCTTCTGCGGGAAGCGCGTGAAGCGCGGTCTGCGCCGGTTGCCTGAAGGTGCAAGTCGTTCTGCATCGCTTCTCCACCTTTCTCTGAATCTAGCGCCGGTTGCCCGGACTGCCGAAGGAACCATCCGTTTTCATAGCGTAACGGATTTTCGCCCGGTTGGGAACCCTGTCGGAATTGCCAAAACAGGAAAAGCCGTCTGGTTCTGTCGAACGATTTCGGTTTGTCCGGTGCGGATCTGAGGGTCCCCGCGACAAAAAAAACAGAAAGTTTTGAATTGACAAATTGCCGATGCGGGAATATAATGAACAGCAATATCCACTGCACACATCACAAACGCGATGAACAGGAACAGTAGGGTGCTGCCGGGATGCCGGCCGGGCGATTCAAGCCGCGGGCCGGTCAGAGAGCTGCGGGTCGGTGCGACGCAGCCGAAGGTGAACCTGAATCTCGCCTGGGAGCGGAGCGGCGGAACGGACGGCGCGAGAGCCGCCAACTACGCCGTTACGGTTGACCCCCGTAATCGGGTGCATGCTTGCGCCGGATGGCGCGGCATGCGTGAGGTGGGCGCGCCGGCCGTACCGGCACGGGCGTCAACAAGAGTGGTACCGCGCGGGCACGAAGCCTGTCGTCTCTTGAGCAATCGGAGACGGCAGGCTTTCTTGATGTTGAGGCCTCGCCGCACGGAACGAAACAAGCGGATCTCAAAGAAACGCGATGAACGGGAGCAGTAGAGCGGTGACGGAACAGCCGCCGGCCGCCGCAAGGCGGAAGGCGGGCGCAGAGAGCTGCGGGCCGGTGCGACGCAGCCGAAGGCATCGCTCGAACTCGCCCGGGAGCGGGCGGACTGACACCGGCGCGGAGCGTACGGCCGCGCCGGGATAGGTCCGGCACGGGTTGACCGCCGTTACACGGTTGCCGGCGGCGAAACAGGCTCGCACCAGGTCTGACTGCAGCAGACCCGAGCCGTTCGCCGCCGGCGCGGAGGGGACGCGGCCCGCAAGGGGCGCGTCAACAAGAGTGGTACCGCGGCATGCCGACCTGTGGCCTGTCGTCTCTTGAACGAATGTTCAGAGACGGCGGGCTTTTTTTGATTCTGCCAAAAAAACATTCAGGAGGGGTTCACGATGACCAAATCCGCAAAACCGAGTGAAATGAAGCGCATTACGATTTTCGACACGACGCTGCGCGACGGCGAGCAGTCGCCCGGCGCCGCGATCGAGCCGGAGCAGAAAATCATCATCGCCCGCCAACTGGCGAAGCTCGGCGTCGACGCGATCGAGCCGGGGTTCCCGGTCTCCAGCCCGGGCGAGTTCGCCGCCGTGCAGCAGATTTCCCGCGAGCTGCAGGGCACGGAGATTGTCGGGTTCGCCCGGGCCGTGCGCGGCGACATCGACGCCGCGGTGAAGGCGACGCAGGACGCGGCGCGCCGCCGGCTTCACCTGTTCATCTCGTCGTCGGACATCCACCTCGACTTCCAGCTGCGCAAGACGCGCGAGCAGGTGCTGGCGATCGCGCGCGAGATGGTTGCGTACGCGAAGCAGTTCGTCGACGAGATCGAGTTCTCGCCGATGGATTCGACCCGGTCGGGGATCGAGTTCGTCATCGAAATGGTCGAGGCGGTCATCGCCGAAGGGGCGACGATCATCAACCTGCCCGACACGATGGGCTACGCGATGCCGGACGAATATGAGGCGTTGTTCCGCACCGTCCGCATGCAGGCAAGGGGCGGGAACCGCGTCCGCTACAGCGCGCACTGCCACAACGATCTGGGGCTGGCGGTCGCGAACAGCCTCGCGGCGATCCGCGGCGGGGCGACGCAGATCGAGGTGACGGTGAACGGCATCGGCGAACGGGCGGGCAACTGCTCGCTCGAGGAGCTCGTCATGGCGATCGAGACGCGCAAGGACGCGCTGAAGGCCGAGACGGGCATCGACATCGCCGAAATCTACAACACTTCGCGGCTCGTCAGTCGGATGATGCATTTCCCGGTAGCGTTCAACAAGCCGATCGTCGGCCGCAACGCGTTCCAGCACGAATCCGGCATCCATCAGGACGGCCTGCTCAAGAACCGTGCCACGTACGAGATCATGGATCCCGAAGCGATGGGCATTCCGCGCAGCATGATCGTGCTCGGCAAACATTCCGGCCGCCATGCGATCAAGCATCGCGCGGAGGAGTACGGCATCGAGCTCAGGGGTGAGCAGCTCGACGAAGTGTACGCCGCATTCAAGAAGGTCGCCGACGAGCAGAAAATCGTCACCGACGACCAGCTCCTGCGCATCATCGGCGAGTCGACGGACCGCCACGAAGATCCGTACACGCTGGTCGACCTGCAGGTGCTGTCCGGCACGCAGCGCGCCCGCATCGCGTCCGTGACGATCCGCGAAGGCGGCACCGGCAAAGAGCACACCTGCTCCGCCATGGGCGCCGGACCGATCGAAGCGGTCATCAACTGCATCAAGCAGGTCATTCCGGTCGCAGCCGAGTTCGAGGATCTGGAGCTCCACTCGCTGTCTTCGGGCGAGGACGCGCACGGCGAGGCGATCGTGACGGTGCTGCACGGCGGACGGCGCTATCGCGGCACGGCGATCCACAAGGATATCATCCTCGCGGTGGCGCAGGCGTTCGTCGGTGCGTGCAACCAGGTCGTCATCCGAACGGGCGTCCGCGAACCGTCGGAACAGACGGGCTGATCAGCCGGACGGGCTGGCCCGCCCGTCTTTTTTGCGCTCAGAAGAGAAGGAGGACAGCCTGTTCAACCGTCGATGATCCCGAGTGTGCACAAAGTTATCCACATATCCACTGAAAAATGTGTGTAAACGCAGCCAATGCAGACGGGGTTTCGAATGCCGTTGTTTTGCAAACGGGGACAAGTTTTTCACAAGCGAATTGTGGATAATGTGGACAATATGGGTGAAATTCATATCCTTCGGCCGGTCGCGGCGTGAAAATGATGAAAACCGCGCCGTTCTAAGACCAGAAAACCGTCAGTATCGCGTGAATTGATGCACAATTCAGGGGATAGTGTGGATGAATTTGTGGATAACAAAGGTTTCCGAAATGTGGAAATGGAGCGGTTGAGCGGGATGTCGAACCGTTGGGGAGTCCATCAGGGCTCCTCATTTTGTGAGACGGTTGAATTTGATTGCAATAAATTTTTTACCATTTAAACGTCTTGACGCTTCTGATCAAGAGGTGTAGAATCGGAAACCTGATGCTCGGGACGGAGGTGGTCCCGAAGCCGTCGCTTCCCGCAGCATCAACAGAATCAACGGTAGTAGGAAAGGAGCGTATTCCTCATGTCTTCCGCAGCAACCGGAGCGAAACCGGGCGGATTGTTCGGCAACCGGTTATTCCAGACCATCCTGTTGTCGAACGTCTTGCTGCAAATCGGAATCTGGGTTCGCAACTTTGCCATATTGATGTATGTGACCGATATGACGAATTCGGACCCGGTCGCGATCGCACTGATTTATGTGGCGGAATTCCTTCCGATCTTCCTGTTCTCGTTCATCGGCGGGACGTTCGCGGACCGGTGGCGGCCGAAGCGGACGATGATCTGGAGCGATTTCCTGTCGGCTTTATCCGTCTTCGTCGTGCTGGCGACGCTCGCCGCGGGCGTGTGGCAGATGATTTTCTTCGCGACGCTGGTGTCGTCCATTCTGTCGCAGTTCTCGCAGCCTTCCGCGATGCGCATGTTCAAGATTCATCTGCGTCCGGATCAGCTGCAGCAGGCGATGGCGTTCTTCCAGTCGATGGTCGCCATTTTCATGGTCGGCGGTCCGTCGCTCGGCATCTGGATGTACCACGAGTTCGGCATCAACGCTTCGATCGCGGTGATGGGCGTCGCATTCCTGCTGTCCGCCGCGGTGCTGATCCGGCTGCCGGAGACGCCGTCAGGCCGGGAAACCGGCGGAGAGGCGGCGGTTCCCGGAGCGCCGCAGCAAGCGGGAAGTTTCTGGAAGGAACTGGCCGAAGGTTTTCGGTATGTCTGGCGCAGCCCGGTGCTCCGCACGCTGGGCCTCACGTTCGCGCTTGCCGGCATCGGGGTCGGCATGGTGCAGCCGCTCGGCGTATTTGTCGTAACGGAGAAGCTCGGGAAAACGAAGGAATTTCTGCAGTTCCTGATGATGGTGAACGGGGTCGCCATGCTGATCGGCGGCGGGCTGATGGCCGCGCTGTCGCGCCGCATCCTGCCGCAGAAGCTGCTCGCGCTCGGCATGTTCGTCGGCGCCGTCACCACGCTCGGGATCGGTCTGTCCGAACAGATCTGGCTGACGCTGGCCTTGCAGTTTATCGGGGGACTTTCGTTCCCGGCCATTCATATCGGAATCAGCACCATGATTCTCCGCTGGTCCGACGAGTCGATCGTCGGGCGCGTGAACGGCGTCCTCAACCCGATGTTCATGGGCATGATGGTCGTCATGATCGCCACGGGCGGAAGCCTGAAGGCGTGGTTCCCGATCGAGGTGCTGTATGCGGCCTCCGCGCTCGCCATGGTGCTCGGAACGGCGGCGCTGGCGACGATCTTCAAGCATCAGCCGCCGGAACAGGCAACCGCCCAGGCGGTGCAAGGCATGCCTTCGCATTGATCCCCGGTTGCAAGACAAGAGAGCCCGCATCCTATGGATGCGGGCTTTCGTCATGCTGCGAAGATGTTCACGAGGTCGGCGGCTCGCCGTCTGTGCCATCGGGCAGCGTGCCGGGCGGCCGGCGCTTCAGCCGGCCGGACCGGTACAAGGCTTCGCGGAGCAAATATTCGATGTGCGCGTTCACGCTGCGGAATTCGTCGTTCGCCCACTGCTCGATCGCGCGGTAGACGTCGGGATCGAGCCGCAGCGGGAACGCTTTTTTCGTACTGGCCATGACGGATGGTTACGAGTAGAGCGTTCCGGTGTTGATGACCGGAGTCGCGGAACGGTCGGAGACGATGGCGACCATCAGATTGTTGACCATGGCGGCGCGGCGCTCGTCGTCCAGCTCGATCCCGTTCTCGATCAGCTTGCGCAGCGCCATCTCCACCATGCCGACGGCGCCTTCGACGACTTTCTGCCGCGAGGCGACGATGGCCATCGCCTGCTGCCGCTGCAGCATCGCGCTCGCGATCTCCGGCGCGTAGGCGAGGTGGCTGAGCCGGGTTTCAAGGATTTGCACGCCGGCGACATCCAGCCGCGCCTGCAGCTCACGCAACAATTGCTCCGCGATTTCATCCGTGTTGCTTCGCAGCGAGACGGCCGCTTCCTCGGAGAACGAGTCGTAGGCGTACTGGGTCGCGATATGGCGAATGGCCGTTTCGCTCTGGATTTCGACGAATTCTTCGTAGTTGTCCACGTCGAACGACGCCTTGGCCGTATCGACCACCCGGAAGACGACGACGGCGCCGATCTCGATCGGATTGCCTTCCGCATCGTTTACTTTGAGCCGCTGGCTGTTGAAGTTGCGGACGCGGAGGGAGATTTTCTTGCGGCTCGAGAACGGGACGGTCATCCAGAATCCGCTTTCGAGAAGCGTGCCGACGTACCGGCCGAAGAAGGTAAGTACTTTCGCTTCGTTCGGATGGACGATGACGAGCGAAGTGACAATAATGAAGGCGGCGAACATCATGACAACGGCGGCCAAAATGGCTGCCGGGTGCGGGGCGTCCGAACCGCTCGAGGCCAGGACGAACAAGCCCCCGACCACAAGGACGACCGCAAGGAGCAGCGCGACAAAACCGTTCAGTTTCCATGCCTTTCTCTCTTTCATGGCGTGGCCTCCTTCTCGGATGCGATATGGTTTTGATATTTATATGATATCACTTTTTGAAATGAATGGCAACCATTACGAAACCTTACGGCGGTTGTTTCGTATTTCAGGTCAGAAGCCGATTGTTGGATCATTCCGGAGAAGGGGGCGCCTTGATGAAGGATTGGTCAAGTTCCGCGACGGACGGTGCGGACCGGGAAATCCGGCTTGCGGTCGATATCCGCTCCGCCGGCTATGAAGCCGGCAAGACCGTCATCCGCGACGTGCGGTTCGCGGTGGAAGCCGGGAAGCTGGTCGGGCTGATCGGCCCGAACGGCGCGGGCAAAAGCACGACGATCAAGTCGGTGCTCGGCCTGCTCGCCTGGGTGGACGGCGACATCCGCTTCGGCGGGGAAACGGGGCGGTCCGGAGCGTCCGCACAGCCCGGCGAGTCCGCGCATTCCGGAGCGTCAGGGCAGTCCGGCGGGACGAGCCGGTCCGGGACGGGGCGGTACGCCTATGTGCCCGAGCAGCCGGTTTTCTACGAGTATTTCACGCTGTGGGAACATCTGCGGCTGGCCGCGTCTGCGTTCGGCCTCGCGGAAGAGGTGTTCGCGCCCCGGGCCGAACGGCTGCTGGAGCGGTTCCGGCTGCTGGACCACCGGCATGAACTGCCGGCGAAGTTCTCGAAGGGCATGCAGCAGAAAATGATGCTCGCCATCGGCCTCATGCTCGAACCGGACCTTTACATCGTCGACGAGCCGTTCATCGGGCTGGACCCGCATGCCGTGCGGGATCTGCTCGACATGCTCGAGGAGGAGCGGCGGCGCGGCGCCGGCATTCTCATGTCGACGCACGTGCTGGATACGGCCGAGCGGATCGCGGACAGCTTCGTGCTGATGGACGGCGGCACGGTCGTCGCGCAGGGCGGGCTGGACGATGTGCGGAAGCAGGCCGGGCTGGGCAAGGAGGCGCCGCTGTTCGACTGCTTCCTGGAGCTGACGAAAAGATGACAATGGACATGAAACGTTGGACGCCTGGCCGGCTGCTCCTTGCGCGGATCATCCGTTTCTGGCGGGAGCAGCTCCGGATCTGGAAGACGGTGGGGGACTGGACGGTCCTGCTGTACATCGTGGTGCCCGGGGGATGGATTCTGGGCGGGCTGTGGCTCGAGATGCTGCGCGAGCCTCCGGCGTGGCTTAAGGCGCTGCCGCCCGAACTCGCGCTGGTGCTCTTCGTGCTCCTGATGTTCGCGGGGCGGCTGCGCACGTTTCTGGAAGAGGCGGATGTCTTGATCCTGCTGCAGCGGCCGAGCTGGATCCGGACGCTCAGGCTGGGCGGCGCCGTCTACACGCTGGCCGTTCAGGCGGTCACGACCGCCCTGCTGTTCACGCTGCTGCTGCCGTGGCTCAGGCTGCACGACGCCTTCGATGCGGGAGGCCTCGTGCTGTGGGCCGTCTACACGCTGGCCTGCCGATTGCTTACGGCCGCGGTCGTCCGGCTGGCCGCCTCGCGGCTGCGCGGATGGAAGCTGTGGACGGCGGACACCGCCCTTGCTTGCGCGTTGATCGCGTTCTACGTGACGCCCGTGCTGACGGCGGACGGCAGCCTTGCGGTGATGGGCTGCTGTACGGCGATTGCGTTCGCCATGTGGGCGGCTGCCATCGCCTGCGTGCTGCGAAGGCGCAGCGGGTACGAGGCGGATCTGGCGGCGGAGCGGCAGGCCCGGGCGGCTTCGGCAGATTTTCTGCTCTCCGCCGTCGTGGAGAAGAAGCCGGTGCCGAAGTGGAAACGGCCGGCGCTGTTTCCGCGTTCGGGGCGCATCCTGCGTTCTTCCGATCCCGGCGCCATGCTGGCCGAGATGCGGATCAAGTCGTTCGCAAGGCAATTTCGGCATTTGGGGCAAGTTTTCCGGCTCCTCGCGATCTCGACTTTTGCGCTTGTTTCCGTGCCGGGGTGGCTGTCGCTCATCCTGGCGGCGCTGCTGATGATGTTTCTCGGCTCCTGGATGCAGCGGGAGTGGCGGGAATGGATGGACGAACCGTTCATCGCGCAGTTCCGCTGGGAGGAGGCGGCGATCCGGCGCGGCGCATCGCTGTCGCGGTTCTGGCTCGTGCTGCCGGCGGCCGCATGGTTCGCGGCCGTCGCCGGCTGGCAGTTCGCCGGCTGGGCGGGGCTGCTCCCGGCCGTTCCGGCGGGCGTCGGGCTGTGGGCGCTGATCAACGCGGCAATGATGGATCTCGCCGTCACGAAGCGCCGGAGCGGCGCAGGGGAAACCGGGGATGCGGAGGTCCGGGAAACGCCGGAAAGTTGAGTTAGACCGCACATGGCAGGACGGCGCGGGTGAAGAAGAATGGCGCGGGCTTGGGGCGGGTATGTTTTGCGCAGGATCGGGGAATGGTATAGCCGCCATCAAATCCACGACGGGAAGGAGCTTGAACGTGGCGCGCGGCAATGGAGTCCGATTTGATTTTCCCGACGAGCATCAGGCGGCCCTCGCGTTCTCCCTGTTGCAGGAGCTCGGATACGAACCGGAGCGGAACGGACGCGGGGTAAACATCCGCCTGGACGGCAACGACCTGGTCTCGGCGATCGAGATCGCTTCGGCGCACGGCGGCGAGCTGGCCGGAGCGGCGGGAACGAACGCGGAAGAGTCGCTCACCTCGGCCTACGGGATCGACGAAATACCGATTCCGGCGCATACGGTCGATCCGGATTGGCCGGATGCGTGATGGTTGAGTGTGATGCGCAGGCAGTGAAATTCACGGTTCATCCGTTACAGGGCCATGGCAGTCTCTCCCGCTGCAGATGATGAATGGGGAACGCATTCCGGTCGGGAGAGCGGATCATGGCTTTATTGTTTTTTTTGGTGGATGCGTTTGCAAACAGGCGAAAACTGTCCTCCAAGGGTGAAAGCCATCGCCTTTGAAAAAGAGCGGGATTGGGATAAAATAGATCAAATCGAACGGGCGCACGGAGGAGACCGGATGGCAAGGGTTTGGTTGGCGGCTGTGTTTGTTGTTCTTCTCACTTTGGCAAGCGCTTGCAGTCCGACAGGGGATTATCAGATTCTCTACGACCAGGACGAAGAGCGATCCGCGAAGGAGCGGCATCCGGACCGGCAGTATACGATTGCGGTGGTGCCGAAACGGGAAGGCCTCGATTATTTCGAGGCGGCGAAGGACGGCGCGTTCGAGGCGGCCAAGGAGCTGGGGGTCAACGTTTTGTTCAGGGGGCCGGAGACCGCGGATGCGGACGCCCAGATCCGGGTCATCGAGGAGTTGATCGAACAGGACATCGATCTGTTGGCCGTATCGTCGAACGATCCGAAGAAGCTGCTGCCCGTCCTGAAGCGGGCATCGGACAACAACATCGCCGTCATCACCTGGGATTCCGACACCGACGAGGAGGGCCGGGCCTTCTTCATCAACATGGTGGATCCCGAAACGCTCGGGCGCCACCTGATGGATACGCTGGCCTGGAGTACCGGGGAGCGGGGGAAGTTCGCGATCATGACCGGATCGCTCTCTGCCGCAAATCTGAACGAGTGGATGCACTGGATCAAGGTGCAGCAACAGGAATACTACCCGAACATGGAATTGGTCGAAATTGCGGCCAACAACGACAGTTACGAGGAGGCGTATGCGTCGGCGGTCCGGCTGCTGGAAAGCCATCCCGATCTTGCGGGCATCATCGGCAACTCGTCGGTCGGCCCGCCGTCGGCGGCGAAAGCGGTCAAGGAGGCGGGGAAGCAGGGCGAGGTGAAGGTGGTCGGCCTGTCGACCCCGAATCTCATGCGCGACGCCCTGCATGACGGCACCGTGCAGGTCATTACCCTGTGGAGCCCGAAGCGATTGGGCTATCTGACCGTCGCCCTCGGCAAAAACCTGCTGGACGGCACGCTGCCGTATGACGGCCAATTTGTCAACAAGGTCGGCAACGTCCGGGTCAAGGGGGACATGGTGATCATGGGAGAGCCGCTTGATTTCACGAAGGATAATGTGGACCAGTATGATTTTTGAACGCATCCGCCGGCTGCGATTCCGCAGTTTCCGGCTCAGCACCAAGCTGATGATCACGTATCTCCTGCTCACCGTTGTCCCGATCTCCATTCTCGGCGCCATTTCCTATTATCAGTACAGGAAATCGATCGAACAGCAATTCGGCGAGCACATGCCGAGAACCTTGCAGCTGGCCAACATGGCCATTGAAAAGCGGATGGACGAATTCGCGAGTCTGCCCGATCTGATCTACAGTTCCAGCGAGATCATTTCGATTCTGCGCAAAGAGGACTACGGCAACCAATCCGAAAAGCTGCAGGACGAATTCATCGTGAACAACTATCTGACCCGGACTTACATCAACGGGAACAATCCCGACATTATCGGCGTGTTTATGGCGACGCCCGACCGGCTGTTCGCGAGCACGCGGATGAATTATGCGGGCACCGAGCCGGGGCAGCGGCACTTTGATCTCGGCCACCCGCTGGACGAAAACGGCAACGCCAAACTGCTGTTCCCGAACGAACTCGATTTGCGTTTCGAGAACGGGCGTCCCTACCTGCTGTTGATGAAACAGATGACCGATTTCGACAACCGGAGAAGCCTCGGCACGATGTTCCTGGCGATCCGGCTCGATTTCATCGAGAGCGTGCTGGGCGAACTGGAGAATCCGGAAGCCGCCGAAATGTGGGTCATGGACCGTGAAGGCGCGATCATCTACCATACGGATCAGACGAAAATCGGCGGCACCGATCCCCGGTTGGGCGAATATCCGGTTCTGAACGGCAGCTTCAAATCGTTCACGGGAAATGAACCCCGGGTCGTCAGTGTGAACCAATCGGACCGCTACCAGTGGGTGATCGCCCACAGCATCTCTTCCGCCGCCTTGACGGAGCGGACGGATTTTTACCGGAATGTCACCATTGTCGTGTTCATCGTTTTTGCCATCATCACGTCCGTGCTCTCGGTGATTCTGGCCCTGAACGTCTCGCGCCCGATCAAGCGGCTGAGCAGCCTGATGAAGCATGTGGAGCTGGGCAATTTCTCGGTCGATCTGAAAGCGAATTCCCGGGACGAAATCGGGCTGCTGGCCCGCAGCTTCAATTCCATGATCGCGAAGATCCGCGAACTGATCCAGCAGAACTACTACATCGAAATCCGGCAGAAGGAAGCGGAGCTGTACGCCTTGCAGACGCAGATCAATCCCCATTTCATCTACAACACGCTGGAGACGATCGGCATGGCGGTGGAAGAAGAGGAAACCGAACAGGTCGTGCATATGGTGACGGTGATGGGGAGGATGCTTCGTTATTCGCTCGGCAACGATTCCCGGCTGGTGCGGATCGAAGACGAGGTGCAGCATGTCCGGGATTATCTTGTCATGCAGAAGTACCGTTTCGGCAGCCGCGTCGATTTCGACATCGCGCTGAATGTGGACGGATCCCGGCTGCACACGCCGAAGTTCATCCTGCAGCCGGTTGTGGAGAACAGCATCAAATACGGGCTGGAGTCCGTCCAAGGCGTGCGGATTGCCGTCGCGGTCAACCGGGAGTTCGGCGCCGCCAGCGGAAAACAAGATATCGTGTTCCGCATCCGGGACAACGGGCCGGGCATCGCGCCGGACAGACTGGCCGGGCTCCTGGCGACGATCCGTTCCAACAGCCTGGTTCACGGGAAGTCGGGTGTCGGGCTGAAAAATGTGCACGCCCGCATCGTCATGATGTTCGGCGGCGAATACGGGCTGCAGGTGGACAGCATCCACGGCGGCGGAACGGAGGTCATCATCCGGATTCCCGTCATCGAGTCGACGGAAAGCGCCCAAGAATTTAACCAGGGAAGTGAGCGGCACCATGCAATCAATCCGAACGATCGTGGTGGATGACGAGGCGTTCATTCGCCGGGGCATCGAGCGTCTGGTGCGGTCCTGCGGCGAACCGTTCGAGATCCTCTCCGGTTTCGACAACGGCAGGGACGCCCTGAATTACCTGCATGAAGTGAACGGCGCCGTCGATCTGGTCATCACCGACGTGAAAATGCCGGAGATGGACGGGGTGGCCTTCATCCGGGAAGCCAGAAAGCATTACGATTTCTTCCCGCTCTTCATCAGCGGGTACGACGATTTCGAATATGTGCACGCCGCCATGCTGCACGGCTCGGTGGATTACTTCCTGAAGCCGATCGACCGGGACCGGTTCCGCATCCGCCTGGCGGAAATCCGCAAGCGGATCGCCGAGGCGCGCGAAAGCCGTTACCGGCTGGCCGACATGGAGAAGAAAGCCGAACGGCTGAAATCAGCGAGACAGACGCAGCTTCTGAAGGATGTCATGTCGACGGAAGCGGATTTGTCCCGCCTTGGCTATTGGGTGGAGGAATTTCCGGATGGCCGCTATGTGCTCCTGAACATCGCGCTGGATGCGCTGCCGGCCAAGGCGAGGCATTATACCGACAAGGACTGGAAGGCTTACTCGTACGCCTTGGAGAACATCATTGACGAAATTACGAGAACCGCGCAGAAAGCTCCGTTTGCCGGCGGTTGGTGGTGGAGGGGGAACGCCGATCACTGGGTGCTGCTCCATGCGGGCCGATCCGCCGATCCCGGCTTTGTCGCGTCAGAAGCCTTCGCCGCTGCCGAGCAGTACTGCCGGGCGGTGCGGACCTACACCCCGTTCACCGTGTCCGTCGCCGTAAGCGACATGGTGGAAGACCTGTACCTGCTCCGCGAAGCGGGGCAGAGCACGATCGGCCTGCTCAACTATCGCCTCGTGTTCGGCGGCAACCAGGTGTTCACCTCCCGCCTCGTCGGGCAGACCGGCGCCTATTCGCTGGATGCCGTCGATCCGGGCTGCTACCGGACGGTCAAGCGGATCGTGCAGGCGGTCCAGCAGGCGGACGACGGGCAGGCCGCCGCACGCTTGAACGGGTTCTTCGACGAACTCGCCAAACTGGAGTCGCCGCGGCTGATCCAGTGGCTGCTCCAGTATTTGACGATCCAGATTCATGCCGTGTGGATGGAGCATGCGGAAGACATCGGAGCGGCGGATTCGCCGGAGGAGGAATTGAACCGGATCAAACTGGCGGCGGGCCTCGGCCAGATCAAGCAGGAAGTGAAACGGCTCGTGCTGCGGACGACGGACGCCATCCGGCAGCACCGCCGGGAAGACGCGGCCAAGCCGGTGGAACTCGCAAAAGCCTGGATTCTGGAACATCTGGACGAGGAGATCACGGTCAAGAAGGTGGCGGATCACGTTTATCTGAATCCGACCTATTTCTGCAAATGCTTCAAGACGCAGACGGGCGAAACGGTGCTGGATTACGTCACGCGAATGCGGATGGAAAAGGCGAAGGACATTTTGCGGGACCGGAGTCTGAACCTGCAGGACGTCAGCCGGCGGGTCGGCTATCAGGACGCCAAATATTTCAGCAGGCTGTTCAAACAGTGGCACGGCCTGTCGCCTTCGCAATACCGCGAGCGGCTGCGGCTGGAGACGTGAACGGGACAAATTCATAGGGCCATCGTGCGACCAGGGCGATTTCGCCCTGGCCGCTTTGCATTTTCCGAAAAGGCGAAGATCGTCCCCGGAAGGCGAAGGTTGTCTCCTGTCGCCTCGACCGGCCCTGCGGTATGTTGTGGGAGGAACGCGAGTACGAGCGGAAACGGGGGATCGGGATGGCGGAATTTGTGCTCGAACTTAACGGGATCACGAAAACCTTTCCCGGCGTCAAGGCGCTGGACAATGTCCATTTCCGGCTGAAGCCCGGCGAAATCCACGCGCTCATGGGCGAGAACGGAGCGGGCAAGTCGACGTTCATCAAAATCATCACCGGGGTGTACCGTCCGGACGAGGGCGACATGCTCGTGAACGGACGCAAGGTGGAGCTCAAGGGGCCGAGGCACGCGGCCGAACTCGGCATCGCGGCGATCTACCAGCATGTGACCTGCTATCCGGATTTGACGGTGACCGAGAACATCTTCATGGGCCATGAACGGGTCGAAAAAGGAACGCGAAGGCTGCTCTGGAAGGAGATGCACGAAGAGGCGCAGCGCCTGCTCGACGAGCTCGGAGCCGATTTCCATTCGCGAATGACGATGGGGGCGCTCAGTGTTGCGCAGCAACAGATTGTGGAAATCGCCAAGGCGCTGTCCGCCAACGCCAGGATCATTATCATGGACGAGCCGACGGCGGCGCTCACCGTCAGGGAATGCGAGCAGCTGTATGCCATCACGGAACGGCTCAGGGCGGGGGGCGCGTCCATTATCTTCATTTCCCACCGCTTCGAGGACATGTACCGCCTCGCCGACAACGTGACGGTGTTCCGGGACGGGAAATACATCGGGACGTGGGGCGTGCACGACATCTCCAACAAAGATTTGATCGTGGCCATGGTGGGCCGCGAGGTGACGCAGCTTTTTCCGAAGAAGGAGACGCAGATCGGGGATGAAGTGCTGCGGGTGGAAGGGCTCGGGGCGACCGGGTACTTCGCCGACATCAACTTCAGCGTCCGCAGGGGCGAAATCGTCGGGCTGACGGGATTGGTCGGATCCGGACGGAGCGAGGTGTGCCAGGCGATCTTCGGGATCGGCCCGCGGGACCGCGGCAAAATCTACGTCGAAGGCCGCGAGGCGTCGATACGCCGTCCGGCGGACGCCATGGCGCTCGGAATCGGATATTTGCCGGAAGACCGCCAGAAGCAGGGGCTGATCCTGAACTGGGAAATCGCCGGCAATATCACGCTCCCTGCCCTGCGGCGGCTGGCCCGGATGGGCTGGATCCGGAGGAAAGCGGAATGGTCCGTCGCCAAGATGCTGGCGGAAAAACTCGGCGTGAAGGCGACCGGAATATTCGACCTCGTCGGCTCCCTCTCCGGCGGCAACCAGCAGAAGGTGGTCGTGGCCAAATTGCTGACGTCGGAGCTGAAAGTATTGATCCTGGACGAGCCGACCAAAGGCGTCGACGTCGGGGCCAAATCGGCCATTTACGAAATCATCGGGGAGCTCGCGGCGCAAGGATACGGCATCCTGCTCGTTTCCTCCGAAATGCCGGAGGTGATCGGCCTCAGCGACCGGATCGTGGTCATGCGGGAAGGCCGGATTACCGCGATATTGGACCGGTCGGAAGCGACGCAGGAAACCATCCTGGAAGCGGCGATGGACGACAGCACCCGTGAAACGGGCGCATCAGCCTGATCCGGAGGAGTTGAGAAACACGATGGCGGATAAACCGATGGCGCAGCAGGCGGCGCAGGCCGTTCCGTCGGGCGGGGCGGTGCGGCGCGCTTCGCTCAGCGTCCACATCATGCGGTTCCGGGAATTGGGCCTGCTGGGCTTCGTTGTCTTGCTCGCCCTGCTTGTGCAATGGCGGAATCCGAGTTTTCTGACGCTGGAGAACATCAACGATTTGCTGCGAAATGCCGCGATCCTGAGCATTCTGGCCCTCGGCATGATGCTGGTCATCGTCACGAGGGGGATCGACTTGTCCATCGGGGCGACGCTGGCCCTGTCCGGCATGATCACCGCGCTGACGGTCAGCGCCAACCCGGGAATGCACCCGATGGCGGCGCTTCTTCTCGGAACGGCGATCGGGCTCGCATGCGGCTCGCTGCTCGGATGGTTCGTCGCGAGGCTCGGCATTCTGCCGATCATCGCGACGCTGGGCATGATGAACGTGTTCCGCGGACTGACGTTTACGATCAGCGGCGGCAAATGGGTCAGCGCCCACCAGATGCCGGATTCCTTCACCGGCATCGCCACCGGCAGCATCCTGGGCATCAATACGCTGATTTTCATCGCGATTGTGGCATACGCGGTGTTCCACTACTTCGTCAATCATACGCGAACCGGCAGGCAAATTTATGCGGTCGGCAGCAATCCGGAAGCCGCCGTCATCAGCGGCATTCCGAAGGAGCGGCTGCTGTGGCTCGTCTACGCGATCATGGGCGCGCTCTCGGGATTGTGCGGCGTGCTGTGGGTCGCCAAGTTCGCCTCCGCCCAGGGCGACACGGCCATGGGCTACGAGCTTACGGTCATCGCGGCGTGCGTGCTCGGCGGCGTCAGCATTGCCGGCGGAGTCGGGAAAGTGTCGGGCGTGCTGGTGGGATCGCTGCTCATCGGCATGCTGAACAACGCGCTGCCGCTGCTCAACGTGTCGCCTTTCTGGCAGACGGCCATCCAGGGCGGGATCATCCTGCTGGCCGTGCTTGCCAACGTATGGGTGAAGCGGAGCGTCGACCGCAACCACCTGTTAAGGAGGAGGATCTAGATGATGGAGCCGCGCGTTTTGTCGGACAGAAAAGCGTTTGACGCCAAACGGTTCTTTTTGCAATGGGAATGGATGCTCCTCCTGCTGCTTGTCGCCGTCAACGTGATGAACGCGCAGATTTCCCCGTATTACCTGGATTTCGCCAACCTGCGGGATGCGACGATGGCATTCCTCGACAAAGCGTTCATCGTGCTGCCGATGGTGCTCGTCATCATCCTGGCGGACATTGACATTTCCGTCGCCTCCACCGTCGCGCTGTCCTCCGTCGTCATGGCGGATCTGTACAACCGGGGGGTGCCGATGGAGCTGGCGATCGTCATCTGTCTGCTCACCGGAACGCTGTGCGGCCTCCTCAACGGATGGCTCATCGTGCGCTACCGGGAACTGTCGGCCGTCATCGTCACGTTGATCACGATGATTGTGTACCGGGGCATCGCCTATGTCATTCTGGAGGATCAGGCAGCAGGCCATTTTCCGGAGTGGTTCGGTTTTCTCGGATGGGGTTACGTGGCCGGCGTTCCGTTTATTCTGATCGTTTTTGTCATTTTTGCGGTGCTGTTCGGTCTGTTGCTGCACAAGACCACGTTCGGAAGGCATGTCTACGCGATCGGCAACAACCCGACGGCAAGCCGTTTTTCAGGGGTTCCCGTTGACCGGGTCCGGATGATCGTGTTCACGCTGACGGGATTCATGGCGGCTGTCACCGCGCTGTTTCTGACCTCCAGGATGGGAAGCACGAGGCCGAACATCGCCAACATGTACGAACTGGAAGTGATCGCCATGGCCGTGCTCGGCGGCATCAGCACGGCGGGCGGCAAAGGGCGCATGATCGGCGCAATTCTGGCCGTTTTCCTGATCGGGCTGCTGCGGTACGGGCTCGGCCTCATCAACGTGAATGCGCAGACGCAACTGATCATTATCGGATCGCTGCTGATTGCGGCCGTTGCCGTTTCGAACCTGCGGCGCAACAAAGCGTGACGGGCGCCCGGCGCGGATTCGCCGGCCGGGCAAGCGTGAGCGGGATACCGGGCGGCCTGCCGCTTTGGTATAGAGAATAGCAGGAAAAGGGAGGATTAAAAAATGAAAAGAAGACTCATCCTGATGCTGGTGTTCCTTCTGTCCATCTCGCTGCTGGCGGCTGCATGCGGCGGGAACAACAACTCCGGCAATACCGGCAATTCCGGCGCGTCCGGCACGGAAGGAAACTCGTCCGGACAGGCTGAAGCGAAGGACGACACGCCGAAGAAGCATGCCATCATCTTCAAAAATGCCGGGAACCCCTACGGGGAAAAGATGATCGAAGGCTTCCGGGAAGCGATGGCCGAATTGGGCCACGAGGTGATTGCGAAGGCGCCGGACCAACCGACGGCCGAAGCGCAAATCCAGATCATCGAGGAGCTGATCGCGCAGAAGGTGGATTCCATCGCCATTGCCGCCAATGACAGCGACGCGTTGGAGCCGGCGCTCAAGAAGGCGATGGATCGGGGCATCAAGGTGCTCTCGCTGGACTCCGCGGTCAACGCCAACAGCCGGCTGGTGCATGTGAACCAGGCGGATCCCGAGCGCATCGGCCGCACGCTGATTCAGGCGATCCACGAAATGATCGGCGGTGAAGGGCAAATCGCGATTCTGAGCGCGACGAGCCAGGCGACGAACCAGAACATCTGGATCGAATGGATGAAGAAGGAACTCGAAAATCCGGTATACGCCAATATCGAGCTGGTCAAGGTGGCCTATGGGGACGACCTGCGCGACAAGAGCGTGTCGGAAACCGAAGGGCTGCTCAAGTCGTATCCCGATCTGAAAGGCATCATCGCGCCGACCACGGTGGGGATCGCCGCCGCCGGAAAGGTGCTGACCGACAAAGGGTTGAAAGGCCAGGTGCAGTTGACCGGTCTGGGCCTGCCGAGCGAAATGGCGGAGTACATTGAAAGCGGCGTCTGCCAATGGATGTATCTGTGGAACCCGATCGATGTCGGCTATCTGGCAGCGTATGCGGCGGATGCCCTCGTCAAGGGGGACATCACCGGCGCCGTCGGCGAAACGTTCAAAGCCGGCCGGCTGGGCGAGAAGAGCATCGTCCGGGACGGGGAGGACGGCACCCAGATCATGCTCGGCGATCCGTTCCGATTCGACCAAAGCAACATCGCGGAATGGAAAAACGTGTATTAATCCCGCAACTCCCCGATTCCGCCCATGCGGCGGTTCGGGGAGTTTTTTCAGTTTTCGCTCCCCGGGCCGGCCGCAAGCTCCGCGGCGCTCTTGCCGGCCGAATAGCCGGTCGCGAACGCCGCCGTGATGTTGTAGCCGCCGGTGTAGCCGTGCACGTCGAGAATTTCCCCGCAGAAGAAGAGCCCCGGCATCAGCTTCGACTGCATCGTGCGCGGATCGACTTCCTTCAGCGAGACGCCGCCGCCGGTGATGAACGCCTGCTCGAGCGGGAGCGTGCCGTTCACCAGGATCGGCATCGCCTTGATCAGCCGGGCGAGCGACCGCAGCGCCTGGCGGGAGATGTTCGCGCACGCGATGTCGGCGGCGATGCCGGCCAGCCGGAGCATCAGCAGCAGGAGCCGCTCCGGCATGAGCGGGCGCAGCGCGTTCTTGACCGCCCGCTTCGGTTCGGCGGCGGCGAGCGCGTTGAGTTCGCCGTACACGTCCTCCTCCGTCTGCTCCGGTTTCAGGTCGAGCGTCAGTTTGACGGGGGCGCCGCCGTTCTTCTTCCGTTCCTTCACGACGAACTGGCTGCAGCGGAGCGCGATCGGACCGGACAGCCCGAAATGGGTGAAAATCATGTCGCCTTCATGCCGGACGATCGTCCGTCCCCGCGCATCCCATACGGACAGGGCGACGCCGCGCAGCGAGACGCCTTGCAGCTCGCGGCTTGCAATCCACGGTTCATCCGATGTGAGCGGCACTTCGGTCGGATATAGTTCGGTGATCGTGTGGCCGGCTTTCTCCGCCCAGGGGTAACCGTCGCCGGTCGAGCCGGTATGGGGGACCGACTTGCCGCCCGTGGCGACGATGACGGAGCGGGCTCGCAGCACGTTGCCGTCCTTGAGCCTGACGCCGACCGCCGCGCCGTCTTCATAGAGCACGTCGGCGACCGGCTTGTTCGTCCTGAGATCCACGCCGAGATCCCGCGCCCGGCCGATGAGCGCCCGGACGACCGTCTGCGCGCTGTCCGTCACGGGGAACATCCGGCCGTCGTTCTCTTCTTTCAGCCGGATGCCGAGCTTCTCGAAAAAGGCGATGATGTCCCGGTTCGAGAACACCGAAAAAGCGCTGTACAGGAACCGCCCGCCTCCCGGAATGTGGCGGATCAGTTCGTCCAGCGGTTTCGCGTTGGTGACGTTGCAGCGTCCGCCGCCCGAAATGGCCAGCTTGCGTCCGAGTTTGTCCCCCTTGTCGAGCAGCACCACCCGGGCGCCCCGTTCCGCCGCAGCGATCGAGGCCATGAGGCCGGACGGCCCGCCGCCGATGACCAGTACATCCGCATCCATGTTTGTCTCGCCTCCTTCAGGGTTCCGGCCGGGCTTGCCAGCAGCACGGACTGAAAGCGATAATGATAATAGAGGAAATTCGTCCCGATTGCAAAAAGGATTTCCGCCGCCGTCCCATTTTCTCGAACTGGAGGTTATTTGGAATGGACATCGTGACGGAGACGCTCACGCTGCCGACGGAAGACGGCGTTCGCCTTCATGTGCGCGCCTGGATGCCGTCCGATGCTGCGCGCGGCGTCGTCTGCATCGTGCACGGCATGGGCGAGCACGGCGGCCGATACGCCGATGTGGCGTCGGAGATGGTCCGCGCCGGGCTGGCGGTCTACGCCGTCGATCAGCGCGGCCACGGGCTGACCCCCGGCAAACGGGGCCATGCGCCGTCCGCCGAACGGCTCGCGCTGGACGCCGCCCGCTTCGTCGGCATGGCCGGAGCCCGGCACCCGGGGCTGCCGCTTTTCCTGTACGGCCACAGCATGGGCGGCAATGTGGCGCTCAGCTGCGCTATCCGATGCCGGCCTCCGATCACCGGGCTTATTCTGACCAGTCCGTGGCTGAGGCTTGCTTTCGACCCGTCGCCGGGCAAGCTGCGAATCGGCCGCGTCGCCGCCGCGGTCTGGCCGAGGCTCACGATGTCCACCAGCCTGGGACGATCGCTGTACCGCAACAATCCCTTGCAGAGCGAATTGGACAGCCGGGATCCGCTTCTGCACAATCGGATCTCGGCGGCGATGTTTTTCGCCATGAGGAGCGAGGGGGAGCGTTCACTGCGGGAAGCGCGGCGGCAGCTGCGGGTGCCGGTGCTGTTGCTGCACGGCACGGAAGATACTGTAACATCGTTTGCCGCCAGCAGGGAATTGGCGGAGTCGCTGCGCGGGCTGTGCGAGTTCGTCGCCTGGGAAGGCGGTTGGCATGAGCTGCATAACGATGTGGACCGCAAGGAAGTGCTGGATCGGATCATCGGTTGGATCAATGGCCGGATCCAGGCGTGCAGCGAGTGAAAACGGCGTGGGCGGAATGATGTAACGTGGATAGCACGCTGCAGCGAGTTGAGACGGGCTCGCGGGGATGCTGCAGCGTGGATACCGCGTTACAGGGCATTCCCGGCCGGCACCAAATAATGTTTTGAATACGGGAGAGGGAGAACGCCTTTGCCGGAAGTCATTGAAATCGGCGGTCTTGCGCTGAACGGCATGCTGCTGACCGCGCTGATCGCGGCGCTCGCCGGATACGGGGCGCTGCGGCTGTGGACGGCGCGGGCGCGCGCAAGCCGGTCCGGTCCCTGGGGCGACCTGACGGCCGGCGCAGCGGTGATCGCCATTATCATCTGGAAATTCGGCGTGCTGTTCCGCGAACCTTCGCTGCTGTGGGAACAGCCGCGCCTTCTGCTCGTCATCATCGGTTCGGGAACGGAGGCGGCCGCGGGATTGGCTGCCGCCGGCGTGTATTGGATCTGGCAGGCGCGCCGGAAAGGTGTCGGTTTCCTGCCGGCGCTTGATGCGATGGCGGTGACGGCGGCCGGCGGGCTGCTCGTCTGGAATCTGCTGTCGGCATTCGAGTACCGGTGGGGATATGCCGCCGTATGTGCGGCGCTGCTCGCGATCTTGATCGGCAGGCCGGCGCCGGCCGCGGGACAGGCAGCGGGAGAGACGCCCGGCAGCGCGGCCGTGCTGGCCGGCTATGTGCTCGGCGCAGGCTGCCTGACCGTCAGCCTGTTCGCCGTTCCGCCGCCGTGGGTGCGGCCGCCCATGCTGGCCGGGCTGACGAGCACGCAGCTGCTCTTCAGCGCCGCCGGCCTCGCGGCGGCGGTGCTGGACGCATACAAGGACAGAACAGGATAACGTCGGCCGGCGGGGGCATACTAGCCTCGGAAGGAGGCTCTCGCATATGGCCGAACAACAAGACCGGCGCGAGCGCAAGAACGAGACGTACGAAGGGCCGAGCGCCGGCGGCCGGAGAAAGCAGACCCGGGCGGCGGCGGACCCGGCCGGCGCGGGCTACGACAAGAAAAACGACGGGCCGAACCGGCCTTCCGTCTGAAGCGGGGTGAGCGCCATGGATCGGAAACCGGATGAGCGGCCCGAGCGCGAATCCCGGCCGCATAAGCCCGCCGCCAAGAAGGTGGACCTGAACGGGACGGGCGATCCGGAGCTCGATCCGTTCGAGATCGAATTCCTGCCCGAGTTCCGGGAAGGGCGCGGACCGCGCGGGCCGTTCGTGAACGAGTACGGCGTCGTCATCGGTGACCATGACTACGCTTCGCCGAACTCGCCGCTCGAGAACTGGTCGACCGACACGGATCCGTCCGTCATGAGCGGCGATCAATGGGTGCATCCGTTCAAGGACATCGGCTTCCGCACGGCGGAGAACCGGCGGCTGTTCGAGGAAGGGATCCCGCCGCAAAGCGGCATTTTCATGCATCCCGACAAGGATGTGGCGTACAAGGCGCATCGGACGGACTCCCCGCACGAAGGGTCGGCGGATGAAGAAACGGGGCAATCGGACTGACAGGCGGTCCCAACCGGACCGACGAACGGTCCGGTTGCTTTTCTTTTGCAGCCGGTCGGGGGTATAATAGTTTCCAAATCCCGCTGGAGGAGTGAGCGTAATCATGTCGATGTCGTTTGAACGATATATGCTGGACATGATCCAGCCGATGCGCGACGAATTGACCAGCATCGGTTTCAAGGAACTTCGGACGCCGGAGGAAGTGGAGGATCATCTGCCGAACGCGAAGGGGACGACACTGGTCTTCGTGAACTCGGTGTGCGGATGCGCGGCAGGCATGGCCCGCCCGGCAGCAAGGCTGGCGTTGCAGCACGAGGTGAAGCCGGACAACCTGTTCACCGTGTTCGCCGGCCAGGACAAGGAAGCGACGGCGAAAGCCCGCGAATATTTCGCGCCGTATCCGCCGTCCTCGCCGTCGATTGCGCTGATGAAAGACGGCGAACTCGTCCATTTCATCGAGCGTCACCAGATCGAGAACCGTTCGGCCGAGGAGATCGCGGCGGACCTCATCGCGGCGTTCGACCAATACTGCCGCTGACGGCGCGTCGGAGGCGAACGGGATTGAGCATGCAGCAGGAGATCATTGCCAAGCTCGGCGTGAAGCCCCAGATCGACGTCGAACAGGAGATCCGCAGACGCGTTGATTTCCTGAAGCAGTATGTGAAGGATGCCGGCGCGACCGGCCTGCTGATCGCGATCAGCGGCGGCGTCGACAGCGCGACGGCGGCCGCCCTGTGCAAGCGGGCGACGGACGAGCTGACGGCGGAGACGGGCCGGGAGTACATGACGCTCGGCGTGTTCCAGCCCTACCACAAGCAGGAGGACATCGAGGACAGCTACGCGGTGGCGAAGGCGCTCGGCCTGAAGTACACGGTCGAGACGCAGATCGGCGACGCGGTGGACGAGATCGCGCTGGAGGTCGAGCATGCGTTCAAGGCGATCGGCCGGCCGCGGCATCTGAGCAAGGAAGCGAAAGGGAACGCGAAAGCGCGGACGCGCATGGTCGTCCAGTACGCGCTGGCGTTCGACCTGAACCTGCTCGTCGTCGGCACAGACCACGCGTCCGAAGCGATCACCGGCTTCTACACGAAATGGGGCGACGGCGCGGTCGATCTGACGCCGCTCAGCACGCTGAACAAGCGCCAGGTGCGGCAGCTCGCCCGGGCGCTCGGCGTCCCCGACCGGGTCGTGGACAAGGCGCCGACCGCCGGGCTCTGGGAAGGGCAGACCGACGAAGGCGAGCTCGGCATTTCGTACGAAGACAACAGCGACTATCTCGAAGGCAAGGCGATCGACCCGAAGGCCGCGGCGGAGCTCGAGCGGCGGTATCGGGCTACCGAGCACAAGCGCCGGCCGATTCCCGGCATCTGAAGATACCAATCGATCAACGGTCCCTCATCGGAGGGGCCGTTTTTCTATCTGTTCCGCAAAACGGATGCGCCCGCTTAAATCGGCGGGCCAGCCGTTTTTCTATACTTGACAATTTGGTGTCCAGCCATTATTTTTTAGTTAACATAAAAGTTTGCCCAAGGCAAAAATATTTGTCCAAACACACTTTAGTTGCTCATGTACATAAAATGGAGGGGTGGACGAAGCCATGTTCAAGCAGAGAATAAGCAAATCCAAGGGCCGGGCGTTCGCGCTTCTGGCGGCCATGCTGCTGCTTGCGGCATGCGGATCGGGAGCGGGCGGCGGCGCAAACGGAGCGGACGGCGGCATGGGATCGGAAGGCGCGGCGGGAGGATCCGGTTCTGGCGGCGCAGACGGAAACGGTCCGGACGGCGCCATCCGCGTCGTGACGACGATCGCCCAGATCGCCGAGCCGATCTCGGTCATCGGCGGCGGCAGGGTTCAGGTGACGAGCCTGATGGGACCGGGCGTCGATCCGCATCTGTACCAGGCGTCGCAGAGCGACATCCGGAAGCTGGGGAGCGCGGACATCATTTTCTGCAACGGGCTGCACCTCGAGGCGAACATGCTGCGCGCGTTCGAGGAGATCGGCAAGACCCGGCCGGTGCTGGCCGTCGGCGAAGCCATTGCGGAGGACCGGCTGCTCACCGACGAAACCGGGGCGGTCGATCCCCACGTCTGGTTCGACATCGATCTGTGGAAGGAAGCGCTCGGGGCGGCGGTGGAGGAGCTCAAGAAGCTGTCTCCGGACGACGCGGAATTTTTCGAGGCGAACAAGCGGGACTATTTTGCGAAGATGGATGAGCTGAAGGAAGAGGCGGTGCGGAAAATGGCGTCCGTGCCGGAAGAGCGGCGGGTGCTGGTGACGGCGCATGACGCGTTTGGTTACTTCGGGCGGATGCTGGGCATGGAAGTGGTCGGTCTGCAGGGGCTGAGCACGGAGGACGAGATCGGGCTGAGCGACATCGAGCGCACGATCGGCCTGCTCGTCGAGCGCCGGGTGCCGGCGGTGTTCGTCGAGAGCAGCATCAACCCGAAATCGATCGAGGCCGTCATCGAAGGCGCGAAGGAGCGGGGGCTGAACGTCCGGCTGGGCGGCGAGCTGTTCTCCGACGCGATGGGCGGAGCCGGCACGGGGGAAGGCACGTATCTCGGCATGTTCCGGCACAATGTGGACACGATCTACGAGGCGCTGTCCGGGGAGGAGTGATCGGGGATGGAACCGGTGCTGCAAGTGAGAGGGCTCCATGCCGCTTACCGCAGAAACAAAGTGCTGGATGACGTGACGTTCGAGGTTAAGCCCGGCACGCTGACGGCGATCATCGGACCGAACGGCGCCGGCAAATCGACGCTGCTGAAGACGATGCTGGATCTGCATCCCCGGCTCGGCGGGGAGGTTCGTTTCTTCGGCACGACGTACCGGAAAGCGAAGCTCAAGGTCGGGTATGTGCCGCAGCGGGGATCGGTGGACTGGGACTTCCCGACCGACGCGCTCGACGTCGTGCTGATGGGGCTGTACGGGCGGATCGGCTGGCTCAGGCGGCCGGGGCGCCAGCACCGGGAGCTGGCGTTCGAGGCGCTGGCGAAGATGGGCATGGAGGGTTTCGCGAAACGGCAGATCAGCGAGCTGTCCGGCGGCCAGCAGCAGCGGGTGTTTCTCGCCCGCGCGCTCGTGCAGGACGCCGACCTGTATCTGCTCGACGAACCGCTGGCCGGCGTGGACGCCGCGACGGAACGGGCGATCATGGAGATGCTGAGAACGCTGCGCGCCGCCGGCAAGACAGTGATGGTCGTCCACCACGATCTGCAGACGGTGGAAGACGATTTCGACCACGTGCTGATGTTGAATCGGACCGTCATCGCCCACGGCCCGACCACGGAGATCTTCACGCAGGACACGATCGCCCGCACGTACGGCGGCTGGCTGAGGCGGAAGGAGCGGGTGACGGGATGATGGGACTATCGCACAACGCGCTGTGGGTGCTCGCCAGCATGCTGATGCTCGGCACGGCCGCCGGCCTGGCCGGCTGCTTCGCCTACTGGAAGCGGCAGAGCCTGATGAGCGATGCGCTCGCGCACGCGGCGCTGCCGGGCGTCGTCATCGGCTTCGCGATTCTCGGGTTCAAGAGCCTGCCCGTCATGCTGCTCGGCGCGGCGGCGAGCGCGCTGCTCGGCGCATGGGCGGTCACGGCGATCCGGGCGCACAGCCGGGTCAAGGAAGACACCGCGATGGGCATCATCCTGTCCGTTTTCTTCGGACTCGGCATCATGCTGCTCACGATGGTGAACCGGATGCCGGGCGGCGGACAGAGCGGACTGGACGGGTTCATTTTCGGGCAGGCGGCGGCGATGGTGCGGCAGGATATGCGGACGATGACGGCGGTCGCGGCCGTCGTGCTGCTCGCCGTGCTGATCTCGTTCAAGGAGTGGAAGCTGTATCTGTTCGATCCGGCGTTCGCCCGCGGAATCGGGCTGTCCGGCCGGCTGATGGAAGCGGCGTACCTGACGCTGCTCGTCGTCATCATCGTCATCGGCATCCAGGCGGTCGGCGTCATCCTGATGGCCGCGCTTCTCATTATCCCGGCCGTCAGCGCGCGCTATTGGACGAACGCGTTCGGGACGATGCTCGCGCTGTCGGCGCTATTCGGCGGCGGCGCGGGGGTGGCCGGAACCTGGGTCAGCACGCTCGGCGCCGGCTGGCCGACCGGTCCGTTCATCGTGATCGCGGCGGCGGGGACTTTTCTCCTGTCGCTTGTCTTCGGCACGCGAAAAGGGCTGCTCGTGAAGGCGATGCAGCGGCGTGAACAGATGCGGCACCTGGAGCTGCGGGCCGTCCGGCGAGACCCGCTGGCGGAGAGGGAGGCGCTGCCATGAGCTACGACGGATGGATTCTGCTTACCGCGTCGCTCGTCGGTCTCACCTGCGGCCTGGTCGGCGCACTGCTCATCCTGCGGCGCATGGCGATGATGGCGGATGCGATCAGCCACTCCGTGCTGCTCGGCATCGTCATCGCGTATCTCATGACGCGGGAGCTGACCGGCGCGCACATGCTGATCGGCGCGGCGGCGGCCGGCCTGCTCACGGCGGTGCTCGTGCAGTGGCTGCATGCGCGCGGCGTGCAGCAGGAAGCGTCGATCGGCATCGTGTTCACGACGCTGTTCGCCGTCGGCGTCGTGCTGATCGCGACGCAGGTCGGCAACGCGCACCTCGACGTGCAGCACGCGCTGATGGGCGAGATCACGTTCATTCCTTGGGAGACGACGCACGTCCCTTGGCTCGGCGAGATTCCCGAGGCGGTGCTGACCCTGCTCATCGTGCTGCTCGTCGTGGGCGGGCTGATCGCCGCGTTCTACAAGGAGTGGAAAATCACCTCGTTCGACCCGACGCTGGCGGCAGCGCTCGGCATACCGGTGGCGTTCATGCACTATCTGTTCATGACGATGATTTCCGTGACGGCGGTTGCCGCCTTCGACGCGGTCGGCGCGATCATAGTGATCGCGATGCTGATCACGCCCGCCGCGGCCGCTTACCTGTGGACGGACCGGCTGTCCGTCATGCTGCTGCTCGGCGGCCTGTTCGGCGTGCTGGCCGCCTTCGTCGGATACGCCGCCGCCTGGCTGCTGGATACGTCGATCTCGGGATCGATGGCCTTCGCGACGGGCGTGCTGTTCCTGTTCAGTTTCCTGTTCTCGCCGCGGCACGGACTGGCCGCGAGACGACTGCGCGCGCGGTCGGCGGCCGGCGGTTCGAACAACTGAAACCTCTCCGGAAATCCCGCTCGCATTTGTCCCCTTCCGCAGGCCGTCTCCGCGGGTTCGTCCCGCAATATGGCCGAAATGGGGGGCACGGGCGCGAATTTCATGTATAATGGATTCGAATACGGGATTTCATCGGGAGGTTGACATTGGACAAACGGCATCTTTATCTTCAACGTTCGAAAGACAAGTTGTGGCTTACCGAAGACGAGCAGGACAATCTGAAGATCAGCTACCGGATCCGGGATGTGTTGTTCGAGGAGCAGAGCCCGTTCCAGCATGTCATGGTGCTCGATTCGTACGATTTCGGGCCGATGCTGGTGCTGGACGGCGTCGTGCAGACGACGTCGGCCGACGGCTACATCTACAATGAAATGCTCGCGCACATGCCGCTGTCGGTGCATCCTGCTCCGCGCCGCGTGCTCATCATCGGAGGCGGCGACTGCGGTGTCGCGCGTGAAGCGTCCAAGTACGACACCGTCGAGACGATCGATCTCGTGGAGATCGACGAGGCCGTCGTTCGGGCTTGCAGACGGTTCATGCCGGACGTGTCCGGCGGAGAGAACCCGGATCCGCGCATCCGTCACCACTACACGGACGGCGTCGAATTCGTCAAGAGCAGGCGGGGCGAATATGATGTCATCATCGTCGATTCATCCGATCCGGTCGGACCTGCCGAGCAGTTGTTCAGCACCGAATTCTATCAGAATTTGCACAACGCGCTGAACGAAGGCGGTCTGATGGTATGCCAGAGCCAGTCACCGATCTTCCATCAGGACGTCATGATGCGCTCCTGGGAGCGGATCGGCAGGCTCTTCACCGACACCCGAATGTTCACGGCCGTCGTTCCGACGTATCCGGGCGGGCTGTGGAGCTTCACCATCGGCTCCAAGCGGCCGCTTCCGGCGCCGGAAGATATCCGTTTCGATAAAGAAGCGCGCTATGTGAACGAGAACGTGCTGCGGGCTTCGTTCGCGCTGCCCGCTTTTTTGGAGAAGCTGATCGCGGAACGTTCCGCGAAATGAATCGTTGAACGGAAGAAGCCTTGTCTGCGGGAGGCAGCCTGCGGACAGGGCTTTTCTGTTGATGGCCTCAGCCGGGCGGTCCGTCCGCCGTGGTGTATAATGGAAGCGCATGGATGGGCGGATTTTCCGGCTGTGGAGGAGGAGCGAGGGGGATAGCTTCGGGAGACGGCCCGCCGCTTGCGTGAAGCGGGTCCGGAGCCGCGCGAGCCGGCGGAAATCCGGCACCGCGACCCCGCGGCGGCGGAACTCCTGGAGCGCTGTCTTGCCGCGCCCAGCGATCCGGAGCCGCTTGAGGCGTTCTGCGCCCATGTCCTTAAGCCCGTCGGCGGGTGGCTGCGGGAATCGTGGTCATCGTGAAGGACAGGCTGTCATTTTAGAGATTGACAGCATTAACACTTGTAATTGTTTGCGGACAGATGGGAGTGATGCGGATGGGCGGAATTCCGAGAATATCCGACGCGGAATGGGAAGTGATGCAGGTGCTGTGGGCCGGCCCGCCGCCGATGACGGCGCAGGACGTGATCGAGCGGCTTGCTCCCGCCAGGGCGTGGAGTCCGCGCACGGTGAAGACGCTGCTCAACCGGCTGCTGAAGAAGGGCGCCGTCCGCCACGAAGCCAGGGGCAAAATGTACGTCTATTTCCCGGCGGTGAGCGAAGAAGCATGCGTTCGCGAGGAGCGGCGGCACTTCCTGCACCGGATCTACGGCGGCGCGCTGACTCCGATGATCGCCCATTTACTGAAGGATGAGCGGCTCACGCGCGAAGAGATCGAACAATTGAAGCGCATTCTCGACGAGAAAGCCCGGGAAGCGGAGAAGCCATGACGATGCTTGCGGCATTGGAGCAGCTGTTCCGGTCTGTCCTGTACCTTTCGCCTGCGGCCGCGGTCGTCATCGCGCTGATGCTGGTGATCCGGGCCGCTCTGGGAAACCGGCGCGATCCCCGGCTCTTTCATCTCCTGTGGGTCGGGGTAGCGCTGCGTCTGCTCATCCCGTGGCTGCCGCCGCTTGCGGCCGGCTGGTGGAGCGTGCCGTCCGCGCTCATGCCCGTTCTGCAGGGTTCCGGAGCCCGGCCCGAGGGACCGGCATCCGTCCATGGGCCGTCTCCTGCATTGCCCGGAGAAGCGGGCCATGCCGCGGAAGTCTCGCCATCCCTCGAGTGGCCTGCGGTGTCCGTCGGCTGGCCGGCGGCAGCCGGCGTCGTCTGGATGGCCGGGGCCGTTGCCGTCATCGCATTCTCCGCGGCAGCGCATGGGCGGTTTCGCGCGGCGCTGCGGAGAGAGGCGCCGCCGGCGGACGGGGCCGGGCGCGGGCTCGGGGACTTGCTGGAGGAGTGCCGGGCGGCGCTGGGGATCCGCGCGCCGGTCGCCCTGGTCATCACGTCGCTCGTGTCGTCCCCCGCGGCCCTCGGCCTTAGGAAACCGGCCATTCTGATTCCGCAGGAACTCGTCGGGCGTCTCGGGCGCGAAGAGTGGATGTGCGTTTTCACCCATGAACTGATTCATGTGCGCAGGAGAGACGCGCTATGGAACCTGCTGATGACGGCGTTCGTCGCCGCGCACTGGTTCAACCCGCTCGCCTGGATGGCGCTGCGGGCGATGCGGGAAGATCAGGAACTGGCATGCGACGCTGCGGCGGCGCGCCATGTCAATCCGATCCAATACGGCCGGGTCCTGACCCGGGTGGCGGAATTTCAGGCGGTTTCCGGACGCGGCGCCGCCATCCCGTTTCGGTCCGGCAGATCAAATCTGACGCGGAGGAGGATGGAAATGCTTTTTTCGAGCAAAAAAACCGTACTCACCCTGTTTGCCGCGATCTGCGTCGCGTCGGTGTCGGCGGTGATCGCGGCCGCCCCGGATACGCGGACCGGCCCGGCGGATTCCGATCCGAAACATGCGTTCATCGCACCGGCATACGGCACGATCTTCAGCGGCTACGGCGATGCGAAGAAGCATAACGTGCACGCCGTTTCGATTGCGGCCGAAGAGGGGACGCCCGTCTACGCGGCCGCCGACGGCGTCGTGACATTCGCCGGATATGACATCGATGACGGCAAACATATCGTCATCGCGCACGACGGCGATTACGAGTCGGTGTACAACCACCTGCGGGATATTCTGGTGAAGGAAGGCGAGCGGGTGAGCCGGGGACAGCAGATCGGCACGGTCGGCTCCACCGGCCGCAGCACCGGCCCGCAGCTGGCGTTTGAGCTGCTGCGCGGCGGAGAGTTCGTCGATCCGGAGAGCGTGATCACATTTGACATGCCGCGCCGGGAACCGTAAGGAAGGCGTCGTGAATCCGCAGAATAAAGCGGCACAAATGGATGCGGCCGTCCGATTCGAATCGGAGCGGCCGCATTGCTGTACGCCCGGCATGGGCGTCATCTCTACGGTGAAAGTCCGGAATGGGGGCTGGCGAGCGCCTACCATTAGCCGAGGGCAAGGGTGTCGGTCGCGAGGCCGAA
The DNA here is from genome assembly GCF_003390775.1 of Thermobacillus sp. Classification (NCBI taxonomy): domain Bacteria; kingdom Bacillati; phylum Bacillota; class Bacilli; order Caryophanales; family Paenibacillaceae; genus Thermobacillus; species Thermobacillus sp. The sequence continues at coordinate 58,019 of NZ_QEWA01000045.1, forward strand.
TCTGAAGGAAGCCTAAGGCAAACGCACGGGCCAAGGTACACGAACTGGATTCGAGGCAGGGTTAGTCGGATGAGTTGCCAGCACACAACGAAATCCAAAGCCGCCAAGGGCTAATCCTGTAAACTCCAGTGGTCGCGGGCGGAAAGATGACGCTCTTATCTGGGGAGGCCTGCAGGATACGCCAACTGCGTTGGTAACCGCAACCGGGAGGTTGCGCTGAACCTGCAGGAGTCAGCAGAGGCCATAGTGCGTGCGTGGCAGCACGATCATCAGGCGGGTTCAAGTCCCGCTGAGCCTCGGACTAGGGGGCTCATATCCAAACCCGGGGGTAATGCCTCGGGGGCCGGCAAA